>JASGDB010000001.1:0-12421 GCA_049841315.1 Bergeyella sp.
GAAACCGACCCCGAACCGGTGAGTTTTCCCGTTCCCGTACTGTAATATGGCGTAACGGAATACGCAAATTTTCTCCGGAACATTGAAGTATTCTTAAAATTCAGACCGAGAAGCACTTTGTCATAAGCATTGAAAGTAGCTCGAGGATTTAGGTAGATTTCGTTGTATTCCGGATTCGGAATATCCCGGAACAACTTGAATTTAAGCCTTTTTCTGTTGGCAAAAATCCCCTGAGTGTAGAGATAATTGTCGCGGTAATTGCTTTCCGGAAAGCTGTAATCGTTATTCACAAGGATTTTTGAAGCATCGGAATGCGGAATATTGTAGATTTCAGATTTTTCTGATGAACTTGTATCGAACCAGAATGTTTTTGTTTCGCCGGACTGTTCTTCGGTTTCGATTTTAAAAGGAATTTTTTCAGGTGTGTTTTTGGCAATCGTAACCTGAAAATTTTCGCCCTCTTTTTTGAATTTTTTAAGTGTAAAATTCACGCGGTGCTTCCGCTTGATAAATTCGTTCAGGAAGTGCGATGAATAGCCGGAAACGAGAGCAAGTCCGTCAATGAATTTCTGAGCATCCATACGGTGAAGATTCGCTTCGGAAAACTCTTTTTTTAGAAAAATTTCAAATTTTTCCTTTCCGGTTTTTTCTGCAATAAAATTCAAAAGGCTTCCCGTTTCAAAATGACTGATTGCCGTTCTGTTGAAATTGCTCATCCTTTGGTAAGGCTCTGCAATTTTCTGGTCAAGATTTTCGCTGGCGATGTACTGATAGCCTAAGCCGTAACGGTCTGTGAGCTTCAGCTCCGAAGCATAAAACCAGTTCAGTGGTTTCATTCCGAAAAGTTTTACCTGTTCAGGCAGGTCGCCCAAAAGTTTTTTATTGCTGTAAAATTCTTTCAGATATTCAAATTCCAGATAGGTTTTCACTCCGTTAATCAGCCAGTGGTCTTCTTTTTTGTTGTAAATAACAGATTGGTTCAGAATGTTTTTGGCAACGATTCCGAAATAATCCATATCCGCATTTTCGGCATCAGTAAAGAGTTTGTAATGGAATTTCCAGAAACGGATGTCATCATTTCCGAAAAAATCTTCCTCTTTTTTCAATTTTTCGCTGATGAAAATTTTCTCCGGCAGTAATCCTGTTTTTTCGTTGATAAATTTGAGCTGAAGCGGAAGATAAAATTCCAGATTCTGCAAATCGCTTTGATTCATGGTATATCCGAAATCAATTTTCACCTTTTTTCCCTGAATTTCAGTTTCCACAGACGGATAATGTTCTGCGGAAATCACAAATTCGGGGTCGGTTTTCATGATGCCTTCGTAGTAATTCGGAAAGGTTTCGGGAAGATTGCTTTTGGTAAAATATCCTGCCGGAACATCGAGCATGACTTTCCACCAGCTTCCGAAATTCTGTGTTTCTTCAATGTTGATAAAGTGTTTTTCGGAAGAATCTTCGGCTTCAAAACTGTCCGGAACGAGGAAAAAATATTTCAGACTGATGTTCTTCTCCGAAGTTCCGTATCCTGTGAAACTGCTGTTGGGAAGCATGAGCGTATATTTCAGGCTCAAAGTAATGCGTTCACCGTCTTTCAGAGGATTGTTGAGCGGAATGTAGAGATTCTGGCGGTTGGTGTCCAGACCAATCATCGCAGAGTTTCCGATGGAAAGTTCCAGATTGGCGAGGTTTCCCAATTCTTCGGGTTTTGAGAAATAGAGATTTTTTTTTCGGTCTTCAAGCTGTCGTTTCAGAAGCGAGGTCTTGCGGTTTTTGTAGGCAGAAATCCAATTCAGGAGCTTGATTTGGCTCAATTCTTTTCCGGTTTTGTTGATGTAAAAAATTTCCTGCACAACGTCCACAGACTTTCTGTCCTGCGAAATTTTTGCCTGAATAAAGATACTGTCCTGCTGTGCGGTAATTTTAACCGCATTGGCAAGAAACAGAACAAAGAAAAGTAATGTATATCTCATTTTCACGCCCAAAGATATTAATTTGAATCTTAAAACAAACGGATTGTTTAGGAATAAAAAACTATACTTTTAAAATCAAAGCTGATTGGTTGCTTTTAAAGCATTTATCGAACAAAATTATCTTCCTGAAATGGAAAATGAAATGCATCAGCTGAAAAAAATGGAAGAAGACGGACTTGTTGAATTAACTTCAAATTCCATCAAAATCACCGAAAAAGGCAGAGCTTTTACACGAAATGTCGCCATGACTTTCGACCTCAGAATGATGAGAAACAAGCCGGAAACCCGTATTTTCTCGATGACGGTCTGAGTTTTTCAGACGTAAAATTACAGCCTGATAAAAGTCCTTTTTCTCATTAAGAAAATTATTTAATTATCGTACTTTTTTCTCTTGAAAATCATTATATTTGCCGACTAAAATTAATGTTGTAATACAATGCAAGGAAAAGGACTTATTATTACGATTGCCGTAGTTCTCGGGCTGATTTGTTTCAATGAACTTTTACCGACCTGGTACTCAAGTAATATTGAAAAGAAAATTGAAGCCGCAAACGGCAACGAAAAATTGATTAAAGAGCTGAAAGAAGACACTCTGAATCTCGGTTTTACAAAGCTTTATTACTCGAAAGCGAAAGAAAAGGAAATGAAACTCGGTCTCGACTTGAAAGGAGGAATCAACGTTCTTCTTGAGATTAATCAGCGCGACCTGGTGAACGACCTCACTAATTATTCAGCCAACGCTGTTCTGGTAGAAGCACTCGATAAAACAGACACTGCAATGAAGAGCAGTACGAAGCAGTATATCGATGTTTTCTTTGAAGAGTTTGATAAAGTAAACCAGGCAAAAGGAGCTAATCTGAAACTTGCAGACCCTGAAATTTTCGGAAATTCCAATCTTACGGAAGTAAAATACAACACTCCGGATAATGATGTAAAAAGAATCGTAAAAAACAAAATCGACCAGTCTTTGGGAACTGCGTTTGAAGTTCTGAGAACCCGTATCGACAAAATGGGAGCAGTACAGCCAAACGTACAGAGAGTTCCGGGAACAGCAAGGATTTCTGTGGAAATGCCGGGGATTAAAGACAAAGACCGTGTGATTAAAATGCTTTCCACTTCCGCAAAACTTCAGTTCTGGGAAGTACAGCAGGTGAATGAAGTGTATCCGTATTTTGAACAGCTTCAGAATGTTGTGGCTTCAAAAGGAGATTCTCTCGGTGTTCCGAAAAATACCAATATTATTAATTTATTACAGCTCAATTCACTTCGTTCAAGCGGAGTGGCGAATGTAAAACTTTCCGATACGGCTGTTATTAATAAAGTGCTGAATTCGGAGTTTGCCGTTAAAGCAAGACCTTCCAATATCAAGTACACCCAGTTCATGTGGGGATACAAGCCGGAATTTGGCGATGAAAAAAATCTTGTTCTTTACGCAATCCGCGGGAACATCAATCACAAAGCACCTGTGGACGGAGCAGTTGAAAGCTCCAGTATCGGCTATGATGAGCTGAGCAGGGTTGTGGTAAACATGCAGATGGATTCCAAAGGTTCAAAAGAATGGAAAACCCTTACAGAAAAAAACGTAGGAAAACCGGTTGCCGTAACTTTGGATAACCTTGTATATACAGCACCGAACGTAGTGGGCGCCATCCCGAACGGAAGAACTCAGATTTCCGGAAACTTCTCTCAGGAGGAAGCGCAGGATTTGGTGAATGTTTTAGGAGCAGGAAAACTTCCTGCCGGAGCTAAAGTAGTTCAGGCGGATGTAGTAGGGCCTTCATTGGGGCAGGCTTCTATCGATGCCGGAATTATGTCGTTCCTTGTGGCATTTGTGGTGATGATTGCCTATATCATTTTCTACTACGGCGGAGCAGGTGTTTATGCGGTAATTGCGATGATTATCAACCTGTTCTATATTTTCGGAATTATGGATTCGGGTGATTTTACGCTCACGCTTCCGGGTATTGCAGGTATCGTATTATCCATGGCGATGGCGGTCGACACGAACGTAATTATATATGAAAGAACCAAAGAAGAACTCTTCGCCGGAAAAAATATTAAGGAAGCCTACAGAGACGGTTTCAAACATGCACTTTCCGCAATTATCGACGGCCACTTGACTACGGTTCTTACGGCGGTTGTACTCTTCATTTTTGGTACAGGCCCGATTAAAGGATTTGCGGTAACATTGATTATCGGTATCCTGATGACGTTCTTTACCAACGTAGGTATTGCAAGGGTAATGATTTTCAGCAGACTGGAAAAAGGAAAACACCTTTCCGTATGGACTGCGCCTACCAAAAACCTTTTCAGAAATATCTGGATTGATTTTATCGGAAAAAGAAAATACGCATACATTTTCTCGGCGGTTCTTACAGCAATCTGCATCGGTTCTATGTTTATCAATGGTTTTAAATTTGGAGTTGATTTTGAAGGAGGAAGAAATTATGTAGTGAAATTCGATAAGCCTGTGGATGCAGCAAAAGCGGAAGAATCTTTAGCACCTTTGTTCCAAACGGCTGACGGAAAAAATAACACCGTAGATATCAAAACTTTCGGAAGCGATAACCAGCTGAAAATCACCACCGATTATAAAATCGATGACGAATCTTTAGCTGCCGACCAGGAAATTGAAGCAAAGTTGTTTGAAGGTTTGAAATCTTATCTTCCTGCATCTTCTAAACTGGAATCCTTTAAAGCAGCAGATGCCGGTCATTACGGAATTGTCTCTTCAACCAAAGTAGGACCTTCCGTGGCGGATGATATTAAATCTCATGGTACGCTGGCAGTTTTGGCGGCTCTTGGAGGAATTTTCCTTTATATCCTTGTCCGTTTCAACAAATGGCAGTTCTCGCTCGGAGCAGTGGCTTCACTGGCGCACGATGCGATTATCGTATTGGGAGCATATTCCTTATTATATAAAGTAATGCCGTTCAACATGGAAATCAATCAGGATTTCATTGCGGCGGTGCTTACCGTAATCGGATATTCCCTGAATGACACAGTAATTATCTTCGACCGTATCCGTGAATACCTAAGAGAGAAAAAAGCCCTTACACTGGCAGGATTGTTTGACGATTCTATTTCGAGTACGCTGGGAAGAACGTTCAACACAACCATTACCACATTACTGGTATTGCTGGCAATCTTCATTTTTGGAGGAGAAAATCTTAGAGGATTTATCTTTGCACTCCTAATCGGTATTGCGTTCGGGGCATATTCTTCCATATTCGTAGCTTCTGCGATTGCGTACGATGCATTGAAAGGAAAAACCGGAGAAAAAGGTGTTCATCTTCACGGTAAATCCACCACCAGCAAAACAGAAGAGGAACTGAAAAATGATTCCAACAAAAAGAAATAACATTAAATTTTAGTAATTTAAAATCCCTGTTCATCGTGTTCAGGGATTTTTTTATGACTTTTATCATGCGATTTTTTATTTAACAATTTTGTCAAACAAAAAAGTTAACGTACATTTGCACAAAATTGTTTAACAAAAATGTCAAATCAACATCAAAAAGACCAAACACAGGAACTTATCAAGGAAACGGCAAAAAAACTTTTCTTTGTACAAGGGAAATTTGATGCCACCACACAGGAAATCGCTGATGAAGCAGGCGTAAACCGTACGCTCATCAATTACTATTTCCGTTCACGAGATAATCTTATCCAGATTATTTTTGAAGAAGCCAAGCTGATTGAAGAAAGAAAATCTGCACTCATCAGAAGAACTGACCTTTCTTTTAAGGAAAAAATAGAAAATTTTGTAGATAAAACCTTGAAAACCAGCTTGGAACTGCCTTATCTGGAAACCTATATCGTAACCCGCCTCAACAAAAAAGGGAATTGCGGAAGTATCAAGAACGATTTGGACAGGGAAGTGATGAAAGAGTTCTACCAATCCATTGAGGAGGAGATGCAAAAAGGAACTATAGAAAAAATGGAACCTGTACAATTTGTGCTTAATCTTATCTCTCTGCTTATTTTTCCAACCGCAATGCGACCTTTAATCAGGGAAAATATTAATGTTTCCAATGAGGATTTCGACAGAATTATCTCCGAAAGAAAGGATATTATTATGAATATTTTATTCAAAAAGTAAAAAATTAAACGTAGTATATATAATTATGAAAAGTAAAACCAACGCTGCAAACAGGATAAAAACCTCTTTGGCAGCAGCTTTTATGGTTTTCGGCTCTATTCAGATGCAGGCTCAGGAAGTGGTTTCGTTACAGAAAGCCATTGAAAGTGCCTTGCAGAACAAAGCAGAAGCAAAAAAAGCCGCTTTGGAAATCAAAAAAGCCGAATACAAGATTGATGAAGCAAAAGCTGGGGCATTACCGCAGGTCAATGCCAATTCACAGCTTACTTATAATCCGCTTATTCAGGAATCCGTTCTGAATTTTGGCGGACAAACGACCGTTATCAAAATGGGGCAACCATGGACATCGAGTATTGCGGCATCAGTGCAGCAGACTTTGTTTGACCAGAGAGTTTTTACCGGATTGAAAGCGGCAAAATCTACCAGAGAATTTTATGTTCTCAATGCTCAATTAACCAACGAACAGCTCATTGAAAACGTTGCAACGGCTTATTATCAGGTTTTTGTGCAGGAAGAAAACCTTAAAACCATTAAAGCCAGCTATACCAACACAGAAAAGGTGAGGAATATCATTAAAAGTCTGGTAGATAACGGTTTAGCAAAATCTATCGACCTCGACAGAACCAATGTTCAGCTTACCAATCTCGGTTCAAGCAGACAGCAGCTGATAAATGCCGTGGAACTTTCCAAAAATGCTTTAAAATTCTACATGGGAATCCCTGTTGATACCCAAATAGAATTGGAAGAAAAAAATATAGAGCCGAATTATGCTCTTATCGAAAGCTCAATCAATCTGGAAGACCGTTCCGAACTGAAAGTATTGAACAAGCAGAAAGAACTCTTGATGTATAACAAAAAAGCCACAGAAGCATTTCTTTATCCGACAGTTGGCTTGCAGGGAAATTACGGCTGGTACGGAACAGGAGAAAAATTTCCTTGGGTAAACGGAAGTAAAAACGGAGTAAATTGGAGTGATTTTGCTTCCATTGCATTAAATATTAATATTCCGATATTTTCCGGAGGTGCTACAAAAGCCAAAATAGAACAGGCACAAATTGATATTGAAAGCATAGAACAAGATATTGAAAACACAAAATCAGGGCTTGATTTAGACTATAAAAATGCGGTTTCCAACATCGAAAATTCTTTGATTACTCTTCAAAGTATGAAAGAAAACGTAAAACTTGCTGAAAAAGTTCAGACCAATACACAGCACAATTATCAGTATGGTCTTGCTCCGCTCACAGAAGTCCTTGATGCAGAAAACGCCCTTACACAGGCAAAACAAAATTATGCCAACGCACTTTTAGACTATAAACAGGCTGAAATTAAACTGATAAAAGCAAAAGGACAACTCAATGATTTAATTAAAAATTAGAGTTGGAGAGTTGGAGAGTGAGAGAGTTGTGGAGTTTGAAAATAGAAATTTAGAATAGAAAATAAAATAGAAATTAGAAATTAGAATAGAATTAATACAGAATTAAAAAAATGAAAAAAACATTAATATATATCATCGTAGCAGCAGTTTTAGTAGGGCTTGCCGCCTGGAAAATCGCCGACAACAAAAAGAAACAAACCGCCGAAGTTGCCGAAGTAGCCAAACAAATTGATAAAATCAACGTGAACGTAACAACCGTTCAGTTTGAAAATATCAATACCGATTATTCGGCAAACGGAACATTTATCCCGAAAGCGGAAATGAATATTTCTTCGGAAATAGCAGGTCGCGTCGTGAGTGTTTTGGTAAAAGAAGGTTCGAGAGTGGGAGCGGGACAAACCGTTGCCGTTATCAAAAAAGATGCAATAGAAGTCGATATGACACAGGCGAAAAACAATTTGCAGAACGCCATTATCGACAATCAGCGTTACGAAAATGCCTTCAAAACAGGCGGTGTTACCAAACAGCAACTGGATAATTCCAGATTGCAGCTCAAAAATGCACAGGCTGCCGTAAGAGCACAAAATGTTCGTGTAAACGATACAAGCGTTCGTGCCGGAATCAGCGGAACGATTAACAAAAGAATGGTAGAACCGGGAATGGTTGTTTCGCCGGGAACGCCGCTTTTTGAAATCGTCAATATCAACACGCTGAAACTTTCCGTTTTGGTGGACGAAAGTCAGGTCGGGAAAATCCAAATCGGACAGAATGTGGACATCAAGGTCAATGTTCTTCCCGAAGAAAAATTCAGTGGAAGAATCACATTTATCGCTCCGAAATCTGATGCTTCTCTCAATTTCCCTGTCGAAATCGAGGTTCAAAATAGAGGAAATCTCAAAGCGGGAATGTATGGAACGGCGGTTTTCCAAACCAATCACGGCGTTTCTACTCAAAATATTCTTACCGTTCCTGCGGAAGCATTCGTAAACGGCGTAAGTTCCGGACAATTATTTGTTGTAAACAACGGAACGGCGAAACTGATAAAAGTAACCACCGGAAAAATTTACGGCGACAAAGTTCAGATTTTAAGCGGATTGAAAAATGGCGAACAAGTCATTACAAGCGGACAAATCAACCTCGACAACGGTTCTAAAATTAATATTGTAAAGTAGATTTATGAAGTTAGCAGAAATATCAATCAAAAGACCCACGTTGATTATCGTACTTTTTACGATTCTCACGTTGGGCGGATTGCTCAGTTATTCTTTGATGGGATACGAGTTGATTCCGAAATTTGAAACCAATATGGTTACCATTTCCACCGTTTATCCGGGTGCTTCGCCAAGCGAGGTGGAAACTTCCGTAACGCGGAAAATCGAAGATGCAGTCGGTGCGTTGGAAAATGTGAAAAAAGTGGAAGCATCGTCTTACGAAGGTCTTTCCGTGATTATGATTCAACTCAATCCGGGTGCAGATGTCGATTTTTCTCTGAATGACGCTCAAAGAAAAGTAAACGCCATTCTTTCCCAACTTCCCGAAGATGCAAAAGCACCTTCTCTCAACAAATTTTCTTTGGACGATTTGCCGATTATGACGATGAGTATTTCCAGCGAAAAACTGAACAACAAAGAACTTTACGACCTTTTGGATAAAAAAATAGAACCTGTTTTTTCTCGTGTAAACGGCGTTGCTCAGGTCGATTTGGTGGGCGGACAAGAAAGGGAAATTCAGGTCAATGTTGATGAAAAAAAATTGCAGGGTTACGGACTTTCCATTGGAGAAGTGCAACAGGCGATTTTGTCTTCCAACCTCGATTTCCCGACCGGAAGTTTAAAAACCAGAACCACAAAATCTACCATTCGTTTATCCGGAAAATACAAATCCGTAGAGGAAATGAACAACCTTGTAGTGTCTTCAAAAAACGGAGCACAGGTTCGTTTGTCCGATGTTGCAATCGTTCTCGATACGCAGAAAGATGCGGAAAAAGTAGCACGTTACAACCAACTTCCAACCATTTTGATTCAGGTTAAAAAACAATCCGATGCCAATGCAGTTGCGGTTTCTGAAAGCATTCAGAAAACAATGGCACAGGTGGAGAAAGATTACGATGCACAAGCCATTAAACTCAATATTGTGGACGATTCCACCGACTTTACTTTGGCGGCGGCAGACCACGTGATTTTCGACTTGTTTTTGGCGATTATTCTGGTAGCAGTCGTGATGTTATTATTCCTTCACAGCATCAGGAATGCACTTATCGTAATGGTTTCTATTCCTGTTTCTTTGATTGCGACATTTATCGGAATGAATCTGATGGGATATACGCTGAACCTGATGAGTTTACTCGGATTGTCGCTGGTTGTCGGGATTTTGGTGGACGATGCGATTGTGGTTTTGGAAAATATTTACCGACATATGGAAATGGGAAAATCCAAAATCCGTGCGGCTTACGACGGTGCTTCGGAAATCGGATTTACTGTTTCGGCGATTACTTTGGTAATTGTGGTGGTGTTTCTGCCGATAGCGATGAGTTCCGGTTTGGTAGCCAATATTCTGGCACAATTCTGCGTTACCGTCGTTATTGCGACCTTGTTTTCATTATTGGCTTCGTTTACGATTATTCCTTGGTTGTCGTCAAGATTTGGTAAATTGGTTCATTTAACAGGTAAAAATCCTTTTGAAAAATTCATTCTTTGGTTTGAAAAACAATTAGATAATTTCACACACTGGATTACCGGTATTTTGGAATGGTGCCTGAAAACGGTTTGGAGAAGGGTATTAACGGTTGTCTTTACATTCATATCATTAATCGTCATCACAGGCGGATTAATGGGAGGCGGATTTATCGGAGGAGAATTTTTCCCGGGAATGGACAGAGGGCAATTCCTTGTTCAGATGGAATTACCGAAAGATGCAACCATCGAAAAAACCAACCAACTCACTTTGGAAGTAGAAAAATTCCTGAGAAACGACAAAGATGTGGTGGATATGATTACTACTGTTGGTCAGATGTCAGGAGGATTTGGTGCTTTTCAATCTACCGTTTATCAGTCTGAAATTCAGGTTATTTTAACAGATAAAAAACTCCGTTCCGAAAGTTCCAACATCAAAGCGGCAAAAATAAAACGGGCTTTGGAAGAAAAATTCACAGGCGTGGAATTTAAAACCGCACCAATGGGAATTATGGGAGCAGACAACGCACCGATTGAAATGGTGGTAACCGCTCCCGACAACGAAACTGCGAATAAAGAAGCCAACCGTATTCTGGAATTACTGAAAAAAGTTCCCGGAGCAGTAGATGCGGAATTGTCCACAGATACGGGAAATCCCGAAGTCCGCGTGAATATCGACCGTGATAAAATGGCGGCTTTGGGTCTTAATCTCTCTAATGTCGGATTGGCGATGCAGACAGCGTTTAACGGAAATACGGACGGAAAATTCCGAGCCGGAGAATACGAATACGACATCAATATCCGCTTTGCGGACGACAGCAGAAAATCCATTGACGATGTTAAAAACCTGATTTTTACCAACAACAAAGGCGAGCAAATCCGTCTGAGCCAGTTTGCAGAGGTGGATATGAGTTCCGGACCGAGTTTGCTGCAAAGACGGGACAAATCGCCGTCTGTAAAAGTTTTGTCAAAAGTTGTAGGTCGCCCAGTCGGCGATGTTGCGAGCGAATGGACGAAAATGTTTATGGACAACGAAAAAACAAAACCTGCCGGTGTAGAATACATTTGGAGCGGCGATATGGAAAACCAAAATGAAGGAACAGGAACTCTGGGAATTGCTTTGTTGGCGGCTATTGTTTTGGTTTATCTGGTAATGGTTTCCCTTTATGACAGTTTTGTATATCCGTTTGTGGTGTTGTTTTCCATTCCTTTGGCGTTGATTGGTGTAATGATAATTCTCGCATTAACGGCAAATTCACTGAACATTTTTACGATGCTCGGAATGGTAATGCTGATAGGTTTGGTTGCAAAAAATGCGATTTTGATTGTCGATTTTACCAATATGCGGAAAGCAGCCGGAGCCAATACACACGATGCGCTCATACAAGCCAATCACGCTCGTCTTCGTCCGATTCTGATGACCACGATTGCGATGATTATCGGAATGTTGCCGATTGCTTTGGCAAACGGAGCAGGAGCGGAGATGAACAGAGGTTTGGCTTGGGTAATTATCGGCGGATTAACGTCTTCATTGTTTTTAACATTGATTATCGTTCCCGTTGTTTATTCACTTTTTGATTCCGTATTACGAAGATTCGGAAAAGATGAAAAAATAGATTACGAAGCCGAAATAAAAGCCGACTACGAACATCAAGAATTAAGCGAAGACGGTTTTACGCCGAAACACGTACAATAATAAAGTTAGTTTGTTAATGAAAATGCATCCGGATTTTTTTCGGGTGCATTTTTTGTTTGAAATTTTTTGATTTATTCATTTTTTACCACCAGAATCCAGTCCTCATCCAGAAATTTATACCCGATTCCGTAGACAAACCGGTATTCCGCACCGTTTTTGTAGATTTTCAGATTGGTGAAATAGTCGAAATCAAAACCTTGCGCAATCAGTTTGTTTTTGGTGGTTTTCGTTTTTCCTTCCGTGAAATTAAGGGCAGCGAGGATGCGGTGGTTTTTGCGGAGCTTGTTGTTGATGTTGCGCATCAGGTTGGTCGTATCCTTGTTCAGCTGGTTGTTATAGGCATTACGGCAATCGTCGCTGCAGAATTTTTTATCTGAGCGACCCATTATTTTTTCACCGCACTGAAGACATTGAACAGCTTCCATTGGATAAAGATAATAAATTACATGATAATATTAAAAACATGAGTTCGATTAAAGAGCCTGTGATAAGTTTGCAAAGTAAATATTCAATATACTAAAAGTTAAAAAAAATCATTTAGAAGAATACATTGGAAAAAGCAACAGGAAAAAGACAGAGAGACTGCAGATATACAAATATCGC
>JASGDB010000002.1:0-9993 GCA_049841315.1 Bergeyella sp.
CTTGAAACAAAAGAACCAAAAGTTCAAGACTTGGAAACTCGGCTAAAATTTTAAACAATTTTCTAAAATTTCCAAAACTCGGGCGGAAACCTAAAATAGTCGCATAATGAAATTTTGTCCCGCCCTCGAACAGTGGAAATTTTTTAACGAAAATTCTTTAAAATTTTTAACGCCTCCGTTTCCGAGGTCATTTTAAAATAATATGGATATTTTTTTCCATACAAAATGGCGAAGAGCCTTAAAATTAATAAATATCCGTTTTTATTCATAATATAGAAATTCAATAGTTTTTTTGTTATTGACGAAGTCAATATCTGACTATAAAAAGAAAAAAAATCTTTCAGCAACAAAAAATCCGGCTCGCTAAAGCGAGCCGGATTCATTATTTACAATAATCTAATGACTATTTTTTAATCACTTTAAATGATTGAACGCTTCCGTCTTTCATTTGAAGATTTACGATGTAAATTCCTTCGCTTAATCCGGAAAGATTCAGTTCCGATGCAGGAGCAAGAGCTTTTACTTTTCTTCCCGACAAATCGTGAACAGATACGCTCTTCACATTGGCAGCATCTGAAATCTTAAGCACATCGTGGAACGGATTAGGATATACTGCAGGTTTATCTGCATTAGCATTGGAAACAGCAAGTGAAGCCTCTTTAATGTTAATGGTGTAATCTTCTACCTCTCCATACGAAGAATAGCCGCAAGGTGTGGTATTCGGTACAGTTGCTGTAGAATCATGCAAACGCACTCTCATTCTTGTATTCCCCAGTTTTGCATCTGCGGGAATAACAATGTCTCCTTCCCAAGGTGATACCTTTACAGAACTGGTCAATACCTTCTCTCCTGTATCTTCAAAGTCTCCGTCCTGGTTGTAATCAATCCATACGATAACTTGATCAGATGAGAATGAAGTACCTGAATAAGAAGCGGTAAAGTGATATGATTTCTCTCTTTCCGCATTACCCGTTATGGATGTAAAATCTTCATACCCGGTTGCAGCGGTGGAAGTATTATTAATATCAGAGAAAGTTACATTGCTTATTTTTTCAAAATTAGCATTAGTGCCTGCTGCTGTACAATATACAAAATTTCCGGTAGTAAATGTAATCTCCGTACATCCTGTAGCATCACCAATAGCATTTGTAGGTACTACTTTTGCATAATAAGTGGTATTCGCATCAAGTGTTACATTGTAAGATACATTTGCAGTTTGAACACCATTTACAATATCAGTACCACCTGAGGTAGTTCCTACATATACTTTGTATCCTAAAGCATTTTCAGCTACATTCCACTTGATTGTAACAGGATTAAGAGTTACACCCACTGCATTGTTCGCAGGCGAAGTAATGGTAGTACAATCCGGGGCAACAGTAGGAGCCGCTGCTATATTAATGGTATAATCCTCTGTTTGTCCGTATGCTGTATTACCACAAGCCGGTGGTTCTACGTTTAGGAGATTCAATCTGACTCTCATACCTGTACTTCCTTCCAATGCTGTAGAAGGTATAGCAACAGAACCTGTAAATTCTGATGTTCCTGCCGTAAGAGCTGTTTTCTCATCATCGGTGAAATATCCATCATGATTGTAATCTATCCACACATTCATCAGGTAACCATTACTTGCATTGTAGTAATATTGTTTTACAGTTATAGGGAAACTTACTTCTTTTTTTACGTTTCCTGATATTGCTGTATAGTCTTCATACGGAGCATCATTCCCTGTACTGTCATTACTGATTCCCGCAAACTCTACTTTTGAAATATTGCCATAAACGTGTGCACCCTCTGTAGTAGCACCTACTGCGCAATACGTGGTTGTGAATTCTATCTCCGTACAACCTGAGGCATCTCCTGCATCATTTGTAGGTACTACTTTTACATAATACTTAATGAAAGGACCTGATGCAAAGCTGTATGAGGTATTGGTTGTAACCGTACCGTTTGCCACATCGGTTCCTCCGGATGTAGTTCCTATATACACTTTATATCCCGCGCTGTTTGCTGCAGGATTCCAGCTGATTGTTACCGTTCCTGAAGCCACATTGGTAGCCAGATTCACAGGAGAGATAATGGTAGTACAATCCGGTGCGGCAGTAGGCGCTGCATAGGTAAACTCATACGCTCCCATATCAGGAGTAGTAGTATTTCTTGTTGCTCCCGCATAGTCCGTAGTAACACCATCTACAGCAGCTCCTTTATTGTCCAAAGCTTGGTTGGATGCATGAATTTCGTTAATTTTAAGGAAGTTTGCACTGCTACCGCTTGTGCTTAAGAAAACGGGGTTAAGGCTTAGTGAATTGACTTCTCTGTCGGTAACTCTTGTCTGGAAAGCGGCGAGAGTTTCTGCATTTGTTCCGTCATAATACACAGAGCTATTGGTATTGGCAGCCACATAGAAATCATTATTATTGGAAGTAGTAGCATAATTAGCCAGTTCTGCGGCACTTCTTCTCAAAGCTGTTGCTCTACCTGTACCATTAGGAGTGGAAAGGTTTACAATGATATTATTTCTCAAATCCAATGTAGCATTAGCAGCAGTAGCATTAGCTACGTGATAAATACCTGTGGAGTTGAAATTGGTTCCTGTAGAAGTTCCGTTCAGATAAATGCTGTTATAATATACATTATATTTTGTAGCATTAGTCCCCGCATAAAAATAGATACCGGATAAACTTACCCCCGTGGCATTGGCTGCGGGAGTTCTTAGGTCTCCGATAACGTTGTTGATGATATTTACAACAGAATTTGCCGTATTGACCGTTACATAGATACCGTGAACAGTACCTCCTGTAGTGCTGGTAGTAGTAAGGTCGGAAACTTTGTTGCGAAGTATATTAGCAGTAATCCCTGTAGCACCCAAATTTAATGAATATATAGTATTTACCGCCTTCAGACCAGTGATGATGTTATCAGTAATATTAATAGTCTTCGTAGAAGTTGTACTGATACCATAACCTACATTAGCTCTGATACCAAGTCCGCTGGATTTTACCGTATTTCCTGTTGCCGTAAAAGTTCCGGTAGTAACCGCACCATTGATACCATAAATTGTAGGAGTATTGCCGTTAAACTGATCGGGAATATCTATCGTAACAACATTGTTATTTGCCGTGAGGTTTGTGGCAGTTGCACAGTGTATACCGGTAACTGTTGTAGCACTCGAATAGCTCATTGGTGCCATTGTTATCGTATTATTGTTTGCCGTAATCGTAGAACCGGCACCGTTTAGGAAAATACCATAAGCAGTTGTATTAAATGTTTCCCCGATATTACCATCATAACCGTTCGCAGAGGTGATTGTATTGTAAGAAACATTTGCGTTAGCCTGATATTGTGCAACAATACCATTACCTGTACCGGAAACAGTTGCAGTAGTGGCAGTAGCCCATCTTGCACCGCCAAATCCCTCAATAACATTCCCGGTTTCAGCAGAACTTCCACCTATATCATTCCCGGTGCCGAAATAAGTCGCAGTAGTACTTGAACTAAAGTATATACCCGCATAATATGGATTTTTTATTGTATTAGCGTATATTTTGTTGTTGCTGTGCGTTCCAGTCGCATTGGCAAGGGTAACAGTAGTAAGAGTACCATTAGAATAGGAAGAAGGAACAGCATACACACCCACTGAATTATTAGCCGCAGCCTTTAGAACAGGAAATGTAACAGTGCTGTTTTTAATGGTATTATACTGGCATCCGTCAGCCGCAACCAGATTGAACAAGCCAAATCCGTATTCCGTCAATACCGTTGCAGTTCCGGCATCAGCATTGCTAATGTTTGCTTCCAAATCAATGCCGTCAAACGTTACATAATCCACCCCTTTCAAAGCGACAACAGCATCTCCTGTACCAAGACCTGTATTAGCTTTCAGTAAAGGATTCGTACCGCTTCCGTCTTTCTGGATAACCAAAGGATTACCGGAAGAAAGCGAAGCATTAAGTACAGTACTCCCCAAATTAAATCCGCCCGAAGGAGCCGTTTCCGTATATCCCGCCGGGATATTAATCGTAGCACCGCCTGCTCCAACACCATCCGTGTTGAGGGCGGTAAAGGCATCAGCAAGTGTCGGATAGTCCGTGCCGATTGTCTTAGTACCCGTTACCTGTGCACTGGCTGCAAATCCTGCAGCTACAAAGCACGAAAGTATAAGTTTTTTCATAAAATATTTTTTTTAACAAGAGGCGAATATAATTATTATTTCTTTAATAAAGAAAATATTTTAACAATAAATTTCCTAATCACCGGAAAATATGAGATAAACTACATCAAAAAACTACAAAACTGTTGAAAATAACACAAAATACGACTTTTTAAAGCCTGCTATTTCAACAATTTTATTAAAACTTTCATAAATTTCCGGATTTGATTCCGAAAAGGATTTTTATTACCAATTATTTCTGTTCGTTAAAGATTCTCCAAAATAAAATTCGTCATTTTTTCATACAGCTGCGGTCTTGTATTTCCGCCGTAGATTCCGTGGTTTTTGTCGGGATATGCCATAAATTCAAACTGCTTTTTATTCTGAATCAATGCTTCGGAAAATTCCATTGAATTTTGGAAATGCACGTTGTCATCAGCAGTTCCGTGAATCAGAAGAAATTTCCCTTTCAATAACTGTGCAAAATTGGTCGGAGAATTATCTTCATAACCGGACGGATTTTCCTGTGGTGTCAGCAAGAATCTTTCGGTGTAAACGGAATCGTAATATTTCCAGTTGGTAACGGGCGCAACGGCAATTCCTGCTTTGAAAACATCCGCACCTTTCGTCATTGCCAAACTCGCCATATAACCGCCAAAACTCCACCCGAAAATTCCGATTCTGGATTTATCGATATAGCTCTGATTTCCAAGCCATTTCGCTGCCGCAATCTGGTCTTCGATTTCGTATTTTCCTAAATTTTTGTATGTTACTTTTTTGTAATCCGCACCTTTGAATCCTGTTCCTCTTCCGTCCACACAAGCCACGATATAGCCTTTCTGAACCAAAAGATTGAACCACAATCCGTTTCCTGCATCCCAAGAGTTGGTTACCTGCTGAGAACCGGGACCGGAATACTGATACATAAACAACGGATATTTTTTATTCGGATTGAAGTCTTTCGGCTTCATAATCCAGGCGTTCATCTGGTCTCCGGCTTCATTGGGAATGGTAAAAAATTCTTTTACCACAGCATTGTCATCCTGAATTTTCTTCAGTTGTTCATTATTATTCTGAAGTTCTTTCAGGGATTTTCCGTTTCCGTCTTTCAGGGTGAAAGTATAAGGTTTTTTCGCACTGGAAGAGGTTTCAATAAAATATTGATAATTTTTGCTGAAACTGGCGGAATTATTTCCGTCCTTATCCGAAATAATCGCCGATTTCCCATTTTCGATATTGATTTTTGAAACCACTTTATTGATGCTTCCCGTTTCGGTAGTCTGCACCAGCACTTCTTTCGTTTTCGGGTTGTAGCCGTAATAATCGGTAACATCCCAGTTTCCTTTGGTTACCTGCTTTTTCAGATTTCCGTCTTTATCATACCAGTACAAATGGCGGAATCCGTCGCGTTCCGAACCCCAGAGAAAAGAATTGTCATCCAGAAATTCCATCGTTACATTATCTGTATCAATCCATCTTTTGTCGGTTTCGGTGAATAGTTTTTTGATTTCTCCGGTTTTGGTATTCACTTTCAGAATATCGGAAGCGTTCTGTGTTCTTTGGGAAGTAATCAGAATCATTTCATCGGGTTTCGCCGTCTGAATAACATTCGGAATGTAATAATTTTTGAAATTGGAAAGATTCAAAGCAGTCGTTTTTCCGTTGTCCAGACGATACAAATGCGCCGATACCACAGAATTATTTTCTCCCGCTTTCGGATATTTGTAGCGCATTTCTTCGGGATAACTGTTTTTCGGGCTTCCGTAAATCGGGATAAAAATCTCAGGAACTTTGGATTCATCGGACTTCACGAATACAATCGCATCAGAGTTTTTCGTCCATTCGTATTGTCTTGCGTGTCCGAATTCTTCTTCATACACCCAATCCGCAAGTCCGTTGATAATGCTGTTTTTCTTTCCGTCCGAAGTAATCTGCGTGATTTTTCCGGAATCCAAATCTTGATAAAAAAGATTATTTTCTGCAATGAAAGCCACTTTTTTCGCATCAGGAGAAAATCTCGGTTCCTGAACGAAATTTCCGTTGTTCAAAGCCGTTGTTTTTCCCGATTTCAAATCTTTCACCTCAAATTTCCCGAAAAAGGAATGGCGGTAAATCGGCTCGCTTTCTTTTAATAAGAGAATTTTGGATTCGTCATCGGAAAACTCATAGCTTTCAAAGTTTCCATCCACAATGTTTCCTTCTTTCTGTGAAGTTTTATAGGAATATTTTGCGATTCCTTCCCTTTCGATTACGGCATAATTTTCACCGTTTTTCAGGGAAGCGATTCCGGCAATTCCTTTTCCTCTGTAATATCCGGAATATATTTTGTCCAAAGTGATTTCCTGCGCCTGCACTGCAAAACAGGACACCGCCAGTACGGCAGAAAACAAGAGTTTTTTCATTGTAAAGATTTTTTAAATTTTCAATTTTTTTTTCATCCGGAGATTCTGTAAATAAAAACCTAACGGGTTTTGAAAACCCGTTAGGTTTGGTAAAACCAAAGTTTAATACCCAAAAACCTCTTCCAAAGAAATTTTCTTCACTTCCCCGAGTTTCTTCATTTCTTCTTCGGAAACATTTTTTTCGGAGGCTACGACAGCATACGTATAAGGTTTTCCGGAGAAATGCGTCTGGTGGAATTTCTTCACATCGCTCATCGTAACGGCATCTGCGGAATTGTACAACTGTTTTCTGACATCATCGCTGTTAAGTCCCAAATCTTTCAGAGTCAGATAATACGTTATAATATTATCCTGAGTAATTCTTTCCGTCTGAATATCTTTTTTCACCTGACTTTTCGCAAGTTCGAGATTGGCAGGAAGTTCCGGCATTGTGGTAAGAAGTTCGTTCATTGCGGCGGTTGCATCTTTAAATTTATCCGCCTGACTTCCAACGTAAGCCATCATATAATAGTCATTGTCTTTTTTATTTGGCTGAACGTAATATCCGTAAGTGCTGTAAGCCAATGCTTTACTTTCTCGAATGGTCTGAAAAACGACAGAACCCATTCCGCCGCCGAAATAATTATTGAACACCGTTACCATTGTCGTATTTTTCGGGTCGTATTTTTCGGTGTTTCTTATCCATCTTGTTTCCGCCTGAACCATTTCGTAATGCGTAAACAATACCTGATTTTTGGTTTGCGGAATTTGTGTGAAAACCTTTGCCGGAGAAGGTTTTGCAAAACTTGCCGGAACGGAATGCATCGATTTCAGTTTTGAAGTCAAATCATTGAGTGAAGCGGGACCATAATAGATAATGGTATGCTCATATTTGTTCAAATCTTTGATTTTTGAAACCAATTCAGAAGACGAAATTCCGTCCAGTTCCGCATTGCTCAGCGTGTTGTTGAATTTGTTTTTTGCTCCGTACAATGCGTAACTTGTCAGTCCCTGCATTATTGCTCCTTTGTTCAGTTTCGCATCGGTTCTGGCTTTGGTAAGTCTTGCTTTCAGGGCTTTCAGAGCGTCATCGTCGGCTTTTACATTGAGTACCAAATCTTCGTATAATTTTACAGCCTTATCGAAATTTTCCTGCAAACCTTCAATCGTAACCGTTGTGTAATCTTCGCTTGTGCTTACATTGAAACTGGAAGCGATTTTATAAAATTCTTTTGAAATCTGTTCCGCCGATTTTTTATCCGTTCCCAAAAATTGAAGATACTGTGCTGCAACAGGCATTTTCAAATCGTTCAGAGAACCGGTTTTGTAGCGGTATTTCAGTCTGTAAATCGAATTATCCTTGTTCGGAACATAGAGAATTTCTGCGTTTCCGATTTTGGATTTCTGAATGTCTTTGTCGAAATCAAGGAAAACCGGTTTTGCAGGATTGGAAGGCATTTCTTCAATCATTTTCACGAAAGCCGATTGCTTGTCCGCATTGGTTTCCACTGGAGTAATCGTTGGTTTTTCGATTTTTTGAAGGTCTTTTCTTTCGCCTTTTCTTTTCAGAACCGCAACGTAATTGTTGTCGCCCAAATATTTATTGGCAAAAGCCACCACATCTGCTTTGGTAATTTTGGAAAGGTCGTTCACATACGCTACCTGCGTTTTCCAGTCGAGTTCGGAAGTGAACGCACTTACCAAAATATTCGCTCTTTCTCCGTAGTTTTCAGTTTCCTGAATTTTCTGTTTTTTAATATTATTAACAATGGAAGGAATCAAATCATCATCGAAATTTCCTTTTTTAAGATTGTCGATTTCGGTCAGCATCAAAGATTTTACTTCATCCAAAGACTGTCCTGTGGTCGGAGAACCGGAAAGCCAGAGAACTCCGTGGTCAATCAACGTATAAGTGAAAGCACTTGCTCTCAAAAGTTTTTGTTTTTTTACCAGATTCAAATCCATTAAACCGGCCTTTCCGTTGGTAAGAATCGAGCCAACCAAATCCGCCAAAAGCACGTCTTTATCCTTATTTCCCGGAAGTCTGAATCCGATGGCTACACTTTCCGCATCAGGACCTACTACTTCTTTTATAATTGGAGAAGTGATGGCGTTTTCAGGCTTAAACGTATATTTCGGAATCGGTTTGTTCTGCATATACGAGAAATTTTTGTCGATTTTTGCAATCACTTCATCAGGATTGAAATCTCCCGACATCACAATTCCCATATTGTTCGGAACGTAATAGGTGTGAAAATATTTGCGGATTTCCACCAACGACGGGTTTTTCAAATGTTCCACCGTTCCGATAGTGGTTTGCAGTCCGTAGTTGTGATTTTTAAATAAATTGGAAAATAAGGTTTCAAAAACCTGTCTTCCGTCGTTATCCAGCGTTCTGTTTTTTTCTTCGTAAACCGCCTCTAATTCCGTATGGAAAATTCTCAGAATCGGATTTCTGAAACGTTCCGCCTGAACCGCAAGATATTTATCAATCGAACTTGAAGGCACATCATCAGTATAAACGGTTTCCTCGAAATTAGTCCACGCATTTGTTCCCTGCGCTCCCATTCCGGACATCATTTTGTCGTATTCGTTGGCAATGGCATATTTACTTGCCACTCCTGAAACTGAGTCGATTTTTTTGTAAATCGCTTTTCGCTGTGCTTCGTCTTTGGTTTTGTTGTATTGTTCGTACAAAGCATCTATTTTGTCGAGTTCCGGTTTTTCTTTGCTCCAATCGAGCGAACCATATTTGTCCGTTCCTTTGAACAGCATATGTTCAAGATAATGTGCCAAACCTGTGTTGGTCGCAGGGTCGGTTTTGCTTCCCGCTTTCACAGCGACATAAGCCTGAATTCTCGGGTCTTTCGGAGTCGGGCTCAAAATAACCGTTAAGCCGTTTTTCAAAGTGTAAAAACGAGCATTTGAAGGGTCGTTGGTTACGTATTTATAGGTATATCCGTTGCTTTTCGCTTCTTTCCACTCGTAATTCTGTGCGAATGTGCTGAACGAAAACGCAACCACCAATAAAGCCGTGGTAATACGTTTTATCATAGTTCAAAAAATTAATTTTAATATAATTAGACAACTTAAAACCCGCTTTTGTTACACGGGAATTGTTAAAATTAGGAAAAAAAATTAAGACGTCGGAACTTTTGGTTTTTTCGTTCTTAAAAAAAGAACCTTTCTGATAAAATAAAAATTCACGGTTCTTCGACAAAAACTGTGGATTTAAAAATGAACTTTTATCTATAATTCTAAATTTCTGTTCTTTTGTCTTGAAACAAAAGAACCAAAAGTTCAAGACATGGAAACTCGGCTAAAATTTTAAACAATTTTCTAAAATTTCCAAAACTCGGGCGGAAACCTAAATTAGTCGCATAATGAAATTTTGTCCCGCCCTCGAACAGTGGAAATTTCTTAACGAAAATTCTTTAAAATTTTTAACGCCTCCGTTTCCGA
>JASGDB010000003.1:0-24756 GCA_049841315.1 Bergeyella sp.
CAGCAAAAAAAACAGTCAACCTTCGCTGAACGAAGTGTCTTTGCGGACGAAAAATATTTTCAATAATGTAAAAAAAACTTTGCGATCATTGCGTTTAAAATAAAACAATTGATTTTTAGCCATTTACACTAAGCATATGTATGTTTTTAATGCGTATGACCTGGATATAAAAGCAAAAAATTGAGTATTCATCCTAAATTCCGTATTTTTGTAGACCTTAAACTTTGAATTTTAAACCCTAAACAAAAAAATGTCACGAGTTTTAACCGGAATACAAGCCACAGGAACACCGCATTTGGGAAATCTTTTAGGAGCAATCATTCCTGCAATCGAACTTTCCAAAAAATCGGAAAACGATTCGTTTTTGTTCATCGCGAATCTACATTCTTTAACACAAATTAAAAACGCAGAAGAACTAAAACAAAACACTTACGAAATTGCAGCAGCGTGGCTCGCTTGTGGATTGGACACCGAAAAAACTCATTTTTACAGACAAAGCGATATTCCCGAAGTCTGCGAACTGACGTGGTATCTGGATTGTTTTTTTCCCTTTCAGCGATTGACTTTGGCACATTCTTTCAAAGATAAAGCGGACAGATTGAGCGACGTAAACGCAGGACTGTTCAATTATCCGATTTTGATGGCAGCAGATATTTTGTTGTATGATGCGGAAATTGTTCCGGTTGGGAAAGACCAGCTGCAGCATTTGGAAATTGCAAGAGATGTGGCTTCGAGATTCAATAATCAAATGGGCGAAGTTTTCGTTTTGCCTAATGCGGAATTGCAGGAAGACACAAAATACGTTCCCGGAACAGATGGACAAAAAATGTCGAAATCCAGAGGAAATATCATCAATATTTTTCTTCCCGAAAAGGAACTGAAAAAACAGGTAATGTCCATTGAAACAGATTCCAAAACGCTGGAAGAACCGAAAGACCCTGAAACCGACAAGGTTTTTGCGATTTATGAATTAATTGCAACTCCTGAACAAACCGAAGAATTGCGAAAAAAATATCTCGCCGGAAATTTCGGTTACGGACACGCAAAAACGGAACTTTTGAATTTAATTCTGGAACGTTTTGCGAAAGAAAGAGAACTTTTCAATTATTATATGAACAATCTTCCCGAACTGGAAACCAAACTCAACGAAGGTGCGGAAAAGACGAGAAAAATCGCTCATCAAACGTTGAAAAGAGTGAGGGAAAGTTTAGGCATGTAACTGCGCTTAATTATTTTTAATAATTTTGAACTGATAAAATAAAAACCTAACGGGTTTCAGAAACCCGTTAGGTTTTAAACAACAAACAGTCAAACAAACTCAATATTGAAAAACAACTTTACATTCCGGAACAAAATTTTTCTGGCATTGATGCTCGTCAATATCATTTTTGCCTGTGTGATGGCTTACCTGAATTTTTACCAAAATTCTCAGGCTTTCAGGAAAAACAGAATCAGCGATATTGAAAAAGCCGATGCCCGGATTGTGGAAACCTTTAATTATATTTCTTCAGAAAATAATTTTATTGACGAAGAATTTACCGACATCAACGATATTTTTGCCAGCCGTGTTTTCGAGCTTGCCAATGTGTTCAATACCAATATCAATATTTACGACCTGAACGGCAATCTTATTGCCAGCAACCGCCAGTCTGCCGGGATTTTGAATTCTTCCGTAATGAGACTGCTGAAATCGCAGGAAAAAGTGGTCATTGACAGCACGCTTCTGGACTCCGAAAACACCTTGTACAGTACATATCAGTTCGTTAGCAGAGACAAAAAACCGATTGCCGTAGTCAATACAGAAAGCCGAATCAACAACGAATCCGTTTTTATCCAAAGTATGGCGATGATGAAGCATTATTTCCTTATTGTCATAATTCTTCTCGTTTTGAGCGGGTTTGCGGCATGGTTCATTTCTAAAAATCTTACGAAAAAAATTGAAGATTTGTCGGAAACACTGGAAAACACAGATGTTTCCGCCCTTGACAAGCCTATACAGTATCATGAAAAAGACGAGGTGAAACCTTTGGTGGATGCCTACAATTCCATGTTGGTAAAACTGAAAAACCAGACTTTTGAGCTCCAGAAAAACGAACGGGAAGAAGCCTGGAAAGAAATGGCAAAACAGGTTGCCCACGAAATCAATAATCCGCTGACACCACTTCGTTTGACGATTCAGAATTTCCACAGAAGATACAAGCCGGACGACCCTGAAAATGCCAATAAGGTAAGGGTACTCACCGAATCCGTGGTTCATCAGATTGACATCATTTCTGCCATTACGAAGTCTTTTTCGGATTTCGCCAAAATGCCCGTACACATCGATACGGAAATCGACATCGTGGAAACCATTCGCAGAAGTGTGGATATTTTCCCGCCGACTGTCGTATTTTTCTCCACGAATACGGAATTTCTGACATATAAAATGGACGGACTTTATCTCACAAGGATTATCACCAACATCGTGAAAAACGGAATCCAGGCTATCCCGAACAACAGAAGCAAGCACATCAACGTAAGTCTGACGGATTTCCCGTCCAACTTCATGATTACCATTTCGGACAACGGAAATGGGATTCCGGAAGCCATTAAGGATAAAATTTTTGATGCTAATTTCACCACAAAATCTACCGGAATGGGTGTAGGATTGTCTATGGTGAAAAAAATAGTGGAAGATTATAAAGGAAAAATATGGTTTGAAAGCATTCCTGATACCGGAACGACTTTCTATATCCAGTTTCATAAAATACTATAATTAAAACCTTTTCCCATGAAAAATAAAATCATCACCGCATTATCGGCTTTAGTAGTAGGACTTGCCGGATACCTGATATACGACAACCTGAATCAGGGAATGTCCAAAGCTGAAATGAAAAGCCAGATAAACGACCTGAAATCCGATTACGAATTCATTCAAAAAGATTTGGAAATGAATCTGAGTTCATTGAATATCAGCAACAAGCTGATTTTCGCCCAAAAGCAGAAAATCGAAAACATCCTGAAAAAAAGCGAAATCACCGAAGTAGAACTCGAGGAAGCCAAACGGCTGATGCGGAGCATTTCGCAAGGTGTTTTGGAAGAATATAAGAATAACGTGAAATTTCTGGAAGCGGAAAAACAAAAACTCACCATGGAAGGCGAAGCCAATGAAATCCTGCTGGAAGACCTCAACGGGAAAATCAAACATCTGGAAATGCTGAAAAGCGAAGTCAATACAAAATACATCTACGAAAAAGGGGAATCCGACAAAAAAACCAAACTTTTAGGATATGCTTCCAGCCTGTCTTTATCCAATTTCACCCTTCAGGGCGTGAAAGTGAAAAACAGCGGACGTGAAATTGAAACCGATAAAGCCTCCAGAGTCAACAGATTAGATGTGAGCTTCGATATTAATGAAAACAAAATCGCCGAATCGGGAACGAAAGAATTTTTCCTTGTGGTTTTCGCTCCGGACGGAAAACTCGCCACTTTTCAAAACGGAACTACCGGAGCTTTCATGCTGAATGACAGTAAAATACAGTATTCCGACAAAGTAAGTTTTGACTATACCAACGGCGAAGTGAAAACCATTAATTTTGAATGGAAAAATGAAGATTTCCAAAAAGGTAACTACGTTATCGAAGTCTACGAAAACAATCCGAAGAAAATTACCAAAATCGGCGGTGCAATCAAAAAACTCGAGTAAATTTCATCTATCTCATAATCCCCTAACCTCCACATCACCCCTCAAAATCATCATCCTCAAATCATTCTCAAAATGCGAAGCCGGACTTTTCAAATCAATTTTCAGTTTGTTGATTTTCGATTGGGACTGGATTTGCGTGTAAAATTCATAAAAACCAAAGGCTTCCGGTTTTCCGTTCCGGAGAATGATAAAGGTTTTTTCTCCGGCGGTTCTTCCGGGAATCGTCCACAATTCGTTGCGGTTTTTCAGGCTGAGTTTCTTTCGTAATGCTTCGGGGTTTTCAAATTCTTTTTGGGACTGGATGTGTTTTAAGGCTTTCAATCCCTGCGTATAGGATTTGAATTTCAGTAACGGTTTTTCCGTTTTATTCAAAGCCATTTTTTCAACGGAATATTTTCCGTTTTTGACGAACAATCCGAACGGAAATCGCACCGGCTTTTTAAATCCTTTGGAACTCAACAGCAACTGAGCTACAAGGTCGTTTCCGACAATTTCATAGTGAATCTGTTCACATTCATTCTGCAATTTTTCAAAATGCCGTGCTTTGGAATTGAAAAATTTCTTCGCGGATTTGTTGATGTCGTCCACATAATCGCTCATCAGAATTTTTCCGTTTTCGTTCTGGAAATAGATAATTCCTCTTTCGTTCGGCAAATCCTGAGTGAGTTCTTTTATCTTGTTGATATAGGTTTTGGCGTTGGTTTCTTCGTGCTGTTTCTGGATAATTTCGTTATCCACATCTTTGGAAATCAATATTTTAAACAATTCCATTGTGGCTCTTGCATCGCTGTCGGCACGATGAGCGTTGACCAAAGGGATTCCCAACGATTTCACGAGTTTCCCAAGCGAATAACTTTCTGCATCGGGAATGAGTTTTTTAGCCAAAGGAATCGTGTCTAACGTATTGATTTTGAAATCAAAACCGAGTTCTTTAAACGATTGGCGGAGCATTCTGTAATCGAAATCGATATTGTGTCCGACCAAGGTTGTTCCTTCCGTAATTTCAATCACTCTTTTGGCGATTTCGTGAAATTTCGGGGCGGTTTTGAGCATTTTCGGCGAGATTTTCGTCAATCTCTGCACAAAAGGCGTGATTTCCGCTTCGGGATTCACGAGGGAAATAAACTGGTCAACGGTTTCGTGTCCGTCGTACCTGAAAATGGCAATATCGATAATGCGTTCCTTTCGGTAAGGCGCACCGTTGCTTTCAATGTCTATAATGGAATACATTTAATTCTTTTTTTCCACAGGTTGACCTTCTTTTCCGCGCATTTCATACGTGGTTATTGTTGTTGAGCCACTTCGTGGCTCTGCTGGAAATATTGAAAGGAGGTTTTTCATCATATTTCTTTTCTCTCGTTTTGCTGTTCAAATTTTTTCAATTCCTGTTCTAATTCTTCATCGCTCGGCAAGGCATTTCTGATTTCGTCCGACAGTTCTGTATATCGGAATGCACTCACTCCGATAGGTTTATTGATGTCTTTCAGAGCAAATTCCACTTCGTAATCATCTTTGTTTTTGCAAAGCAAAATCCCGATAGTCGGCTGGTCTTCCGGTTCTTTTACCAATTCGTTGATGGCGGAAATATAATAATTGAGTTTGCCCACAAATTCCGGCTCAAATTCTTTCATTTTCAGTTCGATAATGATGTAGCATTTGAGTTTGGTGTGGTAAAAAAGCAAATCGGTGCGGTATTCTTTATTCCCGATTTTGAGGAGAAACTGCCGTCCCATATACGCAAAACCTTTCCCGAGTTCGAGCAGAAACTGCGATATGTGAGCCACTAAACTTTTTTCGAGGTCGGTTTCACGGACTTTTTCCGAAAGTTGCAGAAAATCAAAATTGTAAGGGTCTTTCAGCAATTCGTTGGCAAGGTCGCTTTGTATTTTGGGCAAAGTTGTGCTGAAATTGGTTATCGCTTTTCCCTGTCGTTCATAAAGATTGGTTTCTATCTGATATTCCAAAACAGAACGGCTCCAATTATTTTCTATGGTTTTATTGATGTAGAAAAGTGCTTCTTTTACAGAATCGCATTTGTCAATAATAATTCTGTGATGTCCCCAGGGAATTAACGGAAAGGAATAAATATCACTTTCTAATTTTCCCACAACTTGTGGGAAAATTATATCTATCTCATTTTGAGCAACTTGCGATTCGCCCTCAACATGTGGGCGAATTGAAACATCTGTATTTTGAGAAGAATATAATTTATAAAAACGTCTGCAATAGTGTAAATTGGAAAATGAAAAACCGGAAATATCCGGAAATTCTGCTCTTAAATCTTCACTTAACTGCCGGATAAAACCGCTTCCCCATTTTGCATTCTCCTGTTTTTCCACGATTTGTCTGCCCAAATCCCAGTACAGCAAAATAAGTTCGCTGTTAACAGCCAATACGGCTTTTATCTGGCTGTTTTTTATCTGATGTTTCAGATTTTTCAGCCAGTTTCCATATTCGGGAAGTTGTAGTTTGTCGTTCATTTTTTACTTTTTGCCACAGGTTGCACCTGCGGTTATTGATGTTGAGCCACTTCGTGGCTCTGCGGAAAATATTGTGCGGAGGTTTTTCACTTTTATAAATTCGTTCTTAACAAGCCTTGTGAAGGTTTAAAACCTTGGCTCTGATTTTACCTCCTTCTCGTCGTTTTCAGTCCAAGCATTCCGAGAATGGCTTTCGCACCTTCCCGCATTAAAGTATTGGTAAATGTTCTTCCTGCTGAACTTTTCATTACGGTTTCAAACATTCCCGGTTCTTCTTTTACGGGTTTTACTTTTTGCTGAGGTGCAGCGTCTTGTATCGCCTGTTCCATTCTGGAAGTCAGCATTTCGTAGGCGGAATCTTTGTTTACGGCGGTTTCGTATTTTTTTACCAAAGCGGAATTATTCGTCAATTCATACACTTCGGCATCAGTAAGAACGTCCATTCTCGATTCCGGAGAAATCAAATACGTATGAACCAAAGGTGTCGGAATACCTTTTTCGTCCAAAGCGGTAACAAACGCCTCCCCGATTCCGAGATTCTGAATGAGATTGGCGGCATCATAATATTCCGTAATCGGATAATTTTCAACGGCTTTTGAAATTTCTTTTTTATCTTTTGCGGTAAATCCTCTCAATGCGTGCTGGATTTTTAACCCTAATTGCGAAAGCACATTTTCAGGAACATCGCCCGGAATCTGCGTGATAAAATAAATTCCCACACCTTTGGAACGAATGAGTTTTACCATGGTTTCGATTTGGTCTTGCAGTGCTTTTGAGGCTTCTTTAAAAATCAAATGGGCTTCATCGATAAAGAGAACAAGTTTCGGTTTACCGGAATCGCCTTCTTCCGGAAAAGTCATATAAATTTCCGCAAAAAGCGAAAGCATAAACGTTGAAAACAACTGCGGTTTACTCTGAATATCAGCAACTCTTAAAATATTGACAACACCTTTTCCGTCGCGGGTTTGAAGCAAATCATCGACTTCAAAACTCGGTTCTCCGAAAAATGTTGCTCCGCCTTGCTGTTCCAAAGCCACGATTGAACGCAGAATCGCTCCCAAAGAAGCCGGAGAAATTGCACCGTAATTGGCGGAAAGTTCCGCTTTTCCCTGAGCGTTATCCGTGAGATACTGCAAAACTTTTTTCAAATCATCAAGGTCGATAAGCGGAAGTCCTTTGTCATCACAATATTTGAAAACAATAGAAATAATGCTACTTTGCGTATCGTTCAGTTGCAGAATTTTTGAAAGCAAAACAGGTCCGAATTCCGTAACCGTTGCACGAAGTTTCACACCTTTTTCTCCGGAAATGCTCATCAGTTCCACCGGAAAACTTTGTGCATTCCAATTCAGTTGGGTTCTTCCGTAACGCTCTTCGATAATAGCATTTCGTTCTCCCGGTTCAGCGATTCCGGAAAAATCTCCTTTAATATCCAAAACCAGCGACGGAACTCCTGCGTGAGAAAGTTGTTCCACAAAAACCTGAACGGTTTTGGTTTTCCCCGTTCCCGTTGCTCCACCGATTAATCCGTGTCTGTTAATGGTTTTCAGCGGGATTGTAACGTTCACATCCGTTACCACTTCGCCGTCGAGCATTCCTTTTCCTAAAATAATGTGTTCTCCTTTCGGAGTGTATCTCGTATTGAGTTCTTCGATAAATTTTGCTTTGTCTGCCATTTTTTGTGTTTTAAAATTTAAAATAACTGTTAAAGATACATTTTTTTGATAAAAAAAAGAGAAATCGATAATTTTAATTTTGTTTTTCCGGAGATTTTCGTTCCGAAGTTTGAATTTACCTTTTACGAAGAAATATCTGTTTTAAAGTGAATTAGAAGAAATAAAAACCGCCGCTGCTTTACTTTCGGAAATCCAATCCCGGCTATCGAACAGATTTACTGTATATTCCATATTCACTAAAAATTCGTATTTTGCCCTGTCTTTCCATTTGCAGAAATTTTATTTTGAAACAGGAAAAGACATGGTAATTTATCAAACAATTCATGGAGATTATCGGCTACATCTTTGCTGTTTTTATCGGGCTTCTGATGGGACTTATCGGCGGAGGCGGGAGCATTCTCGGCGTTCCCGTTTTCGTATATCTGTTTGGTTTTGATGCTGTTTCTGCAACTGCGCTTTCGCTTTTTGTAGTGGGTGTTACGAGCCTTTTCGGAACGGCAGGATTCATGAGAAAAGGATATGTGAATTATAAAAACGCTTTACTTTTCGGACTTCCATCGGTTTTGGGCGTATTGTTTTCCAGAAGATTAGTGCTTCCGAATCTTCCGCATTACATCATCAACCGTTGGGGAATTACACTGACGAAGGACTCTTTTCTGCTTTTGCTTTTTTCTATATTAATGCTGATTGCTTCTTTTAAAATGATTTCAAAAATCGGTAGCCGGCGGGTAAGAAATGCAAGGGAAACCAATTATACGCTTCTTATTTCGCAGGGATTATTAGTGGGAATCGTTACGGGATTAGTTGGTGCAGGCGGCGGATTTCTGATAGTTCCGGCTCTGGTAATGCTGATTCGGATGCCGATGAAAGAAGCGGTGGGAACCTCATTGTTCATTATCTGCATCAACTCGCTGATTGGATTTCTTTCCTCCCTCGACAAGGTGGAACTCGACTGGGTTTTCCTGCTCAAATTTTCCGGATTTTCCGTTGTAGGTGTGTTAATCGGTGCGGCGGTTGGAAGAAAAATCGAAGGAAACAAACTGAAACCGCTTTTCGGATGGATTATTCTCGCAATGGGAATTTTCATTATCATCCGCGAAACATTTTTTTAGTCAAAATATTTTCTTTACTGGAAATTTGGTTATTTGAATTTTGTTTTTACTTTTACTTCAAAAAGTGCTAATATTTAGAAACGACTAATTACGTTTTTATTTGCTTTCAAAAATAGAAGATGAATAAATTCCTTTTCTTTCTCTGTTGTTTTATGGCTTCCTGTTCTGCGGGATTCCAAAAAGGCGGATATTATTTTGCCAAAGAAAATAAAAATCTTTTAGATAATGAATGCTACTATGGAAACGACAGAAAAAAAATATATTTCAAATTTTCCGAAAAATATTCCTACAACAAGCAAAATTTCAACGCTGATAAAATAAAAAACAAAGACATTTTGCTGCTGAAAGAACTGAATATAAAACCTTCTCGAAAGATGCTGTTTTCATACCATTCTTTTGGGAGAGAGATGATTGCGATTCTTGAACCCCATTCTTTTCCCCGAAAAAAAGAGTACCGGAAAATAACTGCGGAAAACGGAAAATCGATTTTGTATCGGTTTTCAAAAAGTGATTCTGCAATCGTTATTGATAACTTGTATCCTTTCGGGAAAAAATATATCAGAGTTATTGAAAAGACAAAATCCACGTCCAAAAATAATGAAGAAAAGCATGAAGTTTTTATTTTCCCTGAAATATCGAATGAAAAACCTTTCTGATTAATCAAAAATATAATTTTAAAAAAGTCCGGTTTTCGGGCTTTTTTTGTTTTGTATAATAATTGTATTACATTTGTAATACAAACAAATATTGATTACAATGATTAAAGAGAAAAAACTGACTTCCATACGATTAGACAAAGACCTTTACCAGCATTTACAAAGAAAAGCGAAAAAAGCGAACCGCAGTATCAATAATTACATCGAAACGCTTCTTTTTGAAAATTCCGAATACTACGAACCCAACGAAGAGACGCTGGAAGCAATGAGAGAAGTGGAAGAAATGATAAAAAACGAAACGGGAAAAGCCTACAACAGCGCAGATGAACTTATACAAGATTTGCTGAATGAAGAAGTATAAAATCATTGAAACCGGAAAATTCAGGAAATCCACAATCACAAACAAGTGATTAATATCACCCAAAAATCGGATTATTTTTTAGAACTTTGTCCAAAATCCCGAAATATGAAAATAGAACAAATATATACCGGATGTCTTGCTCAGGGAGCTTATTATGTTACTTCCGAAAATGAAGCCGCAATTATCGACCCGCTTCGTGAAGTGCAGCCGTATCTTGACCGTCTGGAAAAAGACAACGTAAAACTGAAATACATTTTTGAAACGCATTTTCACGCTGATTTTGTTTCGGGGCATTTGGATTTGTCAAAAAAAACAGGAGCGCCTGTCGTGTACGGACCAACGGCAAAACCTGAATTTGAAGCCATTATCGCAGAAGATAATCAGATTTTTGAAATCGGAAAAATAAAAATAAAAGTGCTTCACACGCCCGGTCATACTTTGGAAAGTTCCACCTTTTTATTGATTGACGAAAATGGGAAAGAAACGGCGATATTCTCCGGAGATACTTTGTTTTTGGGCGATGTCGGAAGACCGGATTTAGCACAAAAAGCAGGCGAAATTACCGAAAGGGATTTGGCAGGAATGCTGTACGAAAGTTTACAAAATAAAATACTGCCGCTTCCCGATGATATTACGGTATATCCGGCTCACGGAGCGGGTTCTGCCTGCGGAAAAAAAATGCAGAAAGAAACCGTGGACACGCTCGGAAATCAGAAAAAAAACAATTATGCACTGAATCAGCCCGACAAAGAAAGTTTCATCCGTGAAGTTCTGGACGGACTTGCACCTCCGCCAAAATATTTCGGAATGAATGTCGCGATGAACAAGGGCGGTTACACCAATTTTGATGAAGTGAAAAATAAAGGATTGAATCCCGTTTCCGCCGAAGACCTCGAAGCGGTTGCCGAAGATTCCGGAGCGTTGATTCTGGACACGAGAAGTGCCGCGGATTTTCATAAAGGATTTGTCCCGAACTCCATTAATATCGGATTGAAAGGCGATTTTGCACCTTGGGTCGGAGCAATGATTGTGGATGTGAAACAGCCGATTTTGCTCGTTACCGATTCCGGAACGGAGGAAGAAGCGATTACCAGACTGGCGAGAGTGGGTTTTGATAATGTCATCGGATTTCTGGAAGGCGGTTTTGAAGCGTGGAAAAATGCAGGAAAAGAAACCGACGAAATCAAAAGAATTTCTCCGGAGCAGTTTGCTTCCGAATTTAAAGAGGATTCCGTAGTAATGGATGTCCGAAAACCGAGCGAATACGAAACGGAACACATCAATGATGCTTTCAATAAACCTCTGGATTACATTAATGAATGGGCTGGAAATTTGGAAGATTCACAGCATTTTTATCTGCATTGCGCAGGAGGTTACAGAAGTATGATTGCTGCAAGCATCCTGAATTCACGGGGAATCCGGAATTTTACTGAAATTGAAGGAGGTTTTAACGGAATTAAAAAAACGGAAAAAGTTCCGACCAGTGATTTTATTTGTCAAAGCAAAACTTTTAAATAGCTGAAAACAGATAACTCCATCTTTAAAAAACCGAAAAATGTCACAAAAATTTCAGGAACTCATCAATTCAGAAAGACCGGTGCTGATTGACTTTTTTGCAACGTGGTGCCAACCTTGCAAAGTGCAGTCTTCGGTGCTTACAACGGTGAAAGAAAACATCGGCGATATGGCAAGAATTGTAAAAATCGACATCGACCAATATCCGAAAATCGCTGCGGAAAACAATGTTCGCGGAGTGCCGACTCTGGCAATTTTCAAAAACGGAGAACTGCTCTGGAAAGAAAGTGGAGTTCACGATGTGAATACACTGACGAGTCTTTTACAGCAATATTCCGAATCATGAAAATACGACACTTATTCGTCATAGAAAAACAATAACCAACCCTTGAAAAATCTTTGTTTCAGTGAAATTTATTTTTTAATTTTGAGACACTATACCGAAAGTTAAAACTCCATTTCCACTTCCAGCTTCTCTGCCAAAAGTTTAGAAACTTTCAGTTTAAGCGGTTCAATATCAATATTCTGCATCGCATCGTTGGCAAAAGCGTAAAGCAACAACGCTCTGGCTTCTTTCTCGGAAATTCCTCTTGCACGAAGATAAAACATCGCATCTTGGTTCAACTGACCGACTGTGCAGCCGTGCGAACATTTCACGTCATCAGCAAAAATTTCGAGTTGCGGTTTGGTGTCGATTGTCGCTCCCTCGTCCAGAAGAATATTGTTGTTCTGCTGATAAGCATTGGTTTTTTGGGCGATTTTGTCCACAAAAACTTTTCCGTTGAAAACGCCGTGCGATTTATCTTTGAAAATTCCTTTGTAATTCTGATAACTTTCGCAGTTCGGAGTGTTGTGATGAACCGCTGTGTGGTGGTCAACAAGTTGCTCTTTCCCGATAATCGTAATCCCGTTCATAAACGAGTTGATATTTTCCCCGTTTTGAATAAAATCCAGATTGTTACGCACCAATTTTCCGCCGAAACTGAATGTATTCACGGTCGTCAAACTATCTCTTTCCTGCTTCGCAAAAGTGTGGTCTATGAGGTAAGATTTATCGGAATCGTTTTGTAATTTGTGCCAGTCTGCTTTCGCATTTTTTCCGGTAAAAATTTCCGTTACGGAATTGGTAAACACAAAATTTTCATCAAAATTATGGTGGCTTTCGATGATTTCCACTTTCGCACCGTCTTCGGCAATCAGGAGATTTCTCGTGTTGTAAAACGTATTTTCTTCTTGATTTTGAGAAAGATAAAAAACGTGAATCGGTTTTTCAATCACCACATTTTTCGGAATTTTTAAAAATAAACCGTTCTCAAAATACGCTAAATTCAAATTGGTAAAAGCCAGACTTTCGTTTGCAATTTTGTTAAAATATTGCTCAAAAACTTCGCTGTTTTTCTCGGAAGACAACAATTCTTCAAACGGAATAAACTCCAAATTTTCATCTGTAATTTTTGATGATTCTTTTCTGAATTTCCCATTGACGAAAACCACGAAATCGAAGTTTTCTTCCCCGAAATGCAGTTCGTCCAACTGATTTTTGGTAATGTGATGCTCCGTTTTCGGAAAGAAATTGTAGGATTTTTCCGTAATTTCTTTCAGGTTGGTGTATTTGTATTCCTCGTCTTTTTTGGTCGGAAAACCGCCGTTTGCTTCAAATTTTTGAAGTGCCGATTTTCTTTCCTCATTCAAAAAAGAATGACGAAGTGTTTCTAAAAACGTGGAATGGTTATTTATGATTTGTTCGTGTAAACTCATTTTAAATTAAATGTTTTTTTGTTTTGCGTAGATTATTTTAAGTTTTAATTCCTCCGAATAATCATCTTCATATAAAAGAGATTCTATGATTTCGGATAATAAATCTTTGTCGATTCTGTTTTCTGCCACATCAACTACAATATTTTCCATTTCTATTATAAACTTATTAACCAAAATATCCAGCCCATTAATCGAAAGAAAATAGACAGATAGAGCCAAAGAAGCCCTTTTGTTTCCATCATTAAAACAATGATTTTTGTTAATAGAATATAATAAATGGGTTAATTTATGTTCAAATTCAGGATAGTAAAAATCATTTTGTATATGTTCTAATGAACTTTCAAGAAGTCCTTTATCTCTGATGCCAAGAAATCCGCCAGATTCTTCAATTATATTATCGTGAACCTTTATTGCATATTCAACAGTAAAATATAAAATACTACACATTGCTATCTATCTTTCAGTCGTTTAAATACTTCCAAAATTTCAGGATTTTCCATAACTCTATCTATAAGAGATTTGCTTTTTTCTCCCAAAAATTTGTTGTAATCATTTTCTGTTAGTGAACCAATATAATTTTCTAATCTCTGATGAATAATACTTCTTAGGGAATAATCTCTTGAAGCCATTTTCATTCGGGCATCTTCTATTTGAGGTATCCACTGTCGTTTGTTTGCAAATGTATCTATGAGAATGTTTAATTCTGTTGGTTTTAATTTTCTCCCCAATTTTTCGGCTTCTTCTCGCATTTCATCGGCTATTCCAATTTCAAATGAAGCAATCAGTTTAAGAACTTCTGAATACATTGTATCTCTCAGGCTGTCTTTTGCTTCAAGTTTTAAAATCGCTTTATATTCTTTTGCGTTTTCTTTAAAAATTGCTTTGTAAATAGAGTCTGTATAAATACTATATTTAATAGTTCCCATATCTAAATATTGATTAAGAGCGTTAGTAAACTCTTTTCTATAAATGGGTTCCCGAGTTATGGCATTTAAGAAATCTTCATCTCTTTGATTGATATATTTGGTTGAACCTCCTATTTTTTTGTTAATAGTATCTATTACCACATCAAGAATCAAACTCCTTACTTGTCTGGCTTTTTCACTTTCTGTTAGTAACATACCAAGATTTAAAACCGCTCTAAAATTAAAAACAGCAAGGGCTTTAATCCTATTAACACCCTGAATATCATTTTGTTCAATTGACAGAGGGACATTTATGTCCCTCTGTGAAACATCATCATCATTTCCAGAGATTAAATGTCCAAATAAAACTTTAAATTCTTTAAGTTTAGTTCCTTTTAAAACAGAATAACCATTGTGTTTAATTTCATCTTCATAATTTTCCAAATATCTTTTTACAGTTCTTACATCTATTTCATAAAAATCTGCTACCATTTTGGTTGTAAACTTGTATTCATTTTCATAAAGCAATCCCGTAATTTCAAGTTTGGATTGAATATTATCAACCGCTTGAAAATTATTTAAGATATTTTGCCTATCAATAGCGGATTGTGTTAAATCTCTATTCATTTTTACTAATTTTAAAAATATTTGGCAGAAGTTTTAATTTGATTACTCTGAAAAACTTAAACTATTTTAATTGCACACACAATCTATTTCAGGAATACAGCATTCATTCCAACCAATAGTTTCATTGATACCTTTAATAAAAGCCTCTTTTTCCTCTAAGGTATTAAAAGAATATTCTTTTACATTTATTTCTAACTCTTCAATAGTTAGAGGTTCATTATTGTAAGTTTTATTTACTTGTTCTTTTCCAAAAACTACTTTTAATGTATAACTCATTTTTTGAAAATTTCGTGGTAATGAAAATCTAAAAATTCTTTTGACGGTAAAAATCTGTCGGGCAATATAATGGATTGATTCTGATATTTTTTGAAAAAATCATTTACAGCCAAATCATCTGAATAATCATCAAAAAATTTTGAAACTAAAATTTTAAAATCAGGTGTAACCGTAATAAAACCTTTATCAAATGCTTTATCGTGAATTGAGTTTAAACAAAGTCCGTTATGTGGATTTGTTCTGTTATCAATATCCTTAGACCAAGGTTTAATATGACTTGCTACTAAAAAATCAGAAATAGATAATCCTGTTATACAACATTTCAAATTATATGATGATAAAATTGTGCTTCGGAAAAAATTTTGATTTACTCTTGCTTTAATAATTGTTTCTCTTTCTTTTCCTTTTGGTAAATCTTCAATGTTTATCGTTTCAATTTCATCAATGGTCTTATTTTGAAATTCGGCAATTAATCTTTCGCTTTCAAAAGCCAGTTTATCCCAATTTCCATTAAATTCATTCCAAATATCTTCCTCTAATTTACTACCATTTACTAATCCTATAATTCCTTGTTTTTTCAATTCAGGGTCAAGTCGTCCAAAATTTCCAACTTTCATATTCAAGGCAGACGGACTGCGACCAATAATATTGGCATACTTAATAATCGTGGGATTGGTTTTACTACTGCTTTTGAACGGAACTTTACAATACACATTAAAAGCAATTATGGTTTCTTCTCGTGTCCAATTATTGCTCTTTGCCATTGTCTATTATTTCTATTTTATTCTGTTGAACGAGATTGTAGAAATTTTTGAAAGCACTTTGTTTCAAATCATTTTCTAAAAGTTGAATATCTGTTTTTAACTCAGCATTTGATTTAATACCTATTTGATGGACAAATTCAACTTTATCTTTTTCATCAAAGAAATCATCATCTATTAATTTATATAAATCGTCCAAAAAAGCAATTCTTTCATCTGATTGATAATTTGGTAAAAACTGCACCAAAAAACTTTCCAAATCTTTTTGTGGATTAGGAAGTTCGGCAATATCAGTATTTCTAAAAAAATCGCCTGGGTGTTCTTTATATTTAAAATAGACCTTATTCATTAAAAGTTCAGGTTTGTTCCTGTCGATTTGTTCGCCTGCATATTTTTCCGTCTTTGTTCTTTGGTTAATTTGTCCACATCACAAATATTGAAAATTTTAAAACATTATTTGTTTAGATTCCTACGGAATGACAAAACAATACGAACTAAATTTCAAATCAATTCAAAAGCCAATCATAACCCTTTTCCTCCAATTCCAAAGCAAGCGTTTTATCGCCTGTTTTGATAATTTTTCCGTCCGCCAAAACGTGAACAAAATCCGGCTGAATGTAATTCAAAAGCCGTTGGTAATGCGTAATCAGAAGAACGGCATTTCCTTCGTTTTTGAAGTGGTTTACGCCTTCGGAAACAATTCTCAGTGCGTCAATATCCAATCCGGAATCGGTTTCGTCCAGAATCGCGAGTTTCGGATTGAGCATCAGCATCTGGAAAATTTCGTTTCTCTTTTTCTCTCCACCCGAAAAACCTTCGTTCAGGGAACGGGAAAGGAAATCTTTCTTAATGCCCAATAATTCGGATTTTTCACGGATTTCCGCAAGCATTTCTTTGGCAGGCATTTCTTCCAGACCGTTGGCTTTGCGGTTTTCGTTCATCGCCGCTTTGATGAAGTTCGTCACGGAAACGCCCGGAATCTCCACAGGATACTGGAACGACATAAAAATTCCTTTGTGTGCTCTTTCTTCGGGAGCATCTTCGGAAATATCTTCTCCCTCGAAAAGGATTTCACCTTCCGTAATTTCGTAATCTTCTTTCCCTGCAATCACTGATGAAAGCGTGGATTTTCCAGCTCCGTTCGGTCCCATTATCGCGTGAACTTCGCCCGGATTTATCTGTAAATTAATTCCTTTCAGGATTTCTGCGCCGTCTTCTATTTTGGCGTGTAGGTTTTTGATTTTTAACATTTTATATGTTTATATATCTGATTTTATTTTTTAACGCAAAGTAAAACAAAGCGGTTTTACAATTATTCTGTTTTTAAGTTATACTAAGGCGTTTTACTTATTTAAAGAAATACGCAATTTAAAATCTCAGTATTACTTCCATAAGCGTTAGCAACTTTGTTTGCCTTTGCGTTTAGATTTATTATCTTAATCTAATCCGTTTGCAATTCTCTTTATTCCGTTTTTAAATAATTGTGAGTTGAAATTCAGCAAAAGCCCCAATTTATAATTTCCCAATCTTAAATAATTTTTCAACTGTGCTGCGTGAAAACTATTTAAACTTTCTACCGATTTTATTTCTATCACAACTTTATTATTGATTAATAAGTCCATTTTAAAAGCCTTATCAATAAGCAACTCCTCATATTCAATAGACAAAAATTTCTGTCTTTCTACCAAAAGTCCGTTTTTTGTTAATTCATAAAACAGACATTCTTCATAAACACTTTCCAGCAGACCAATTCCTAATTTCCTGTGAACTTTTAGTCCGCAATCCACTACAATTTTAGAAATTTCGTTTTCTGTCATCGTGTTGTTTTTTACTCAATTCTTTTTTTATAAACGCAAAGTAAAACAAAGTTTTCTTACAAGTATTGCGTTTTTAAAGATATACTAAGGCGTAAACTTATCAAAGAAATACAAAATTAAAACCTCAGTATTACTTCCATAAGCGTTAGCGGCTTTGTTTCTCTTAAAATATTTTCACGCATTTCAAAAAAACTTTGTCTTGCTCTGCGTTTAAATTTACTGTAAAATTTCAAGAATGGCTTCAATTTCTTTTACATTGTAGGTAGAAACGTCTCCATTGGCAAATTTTACAACACCGTTTTTATCCAAAATCAAATTGGACGGATAAGCCGAAATATTTAATTCGTCAATTTGTTTTTTAGAGTCCAAAATGTGTTTGAAATCGTATTTGTGTTTTTTCAAAAATTCGTCCATCGCTTTTTTGTTTTCAAAAGTGATGCTGATGAAATTCACTTTGTCGCCGTATTTTTCTTTCAGTTGATTCAAAATTGGAAGTTCCTCAATGCAAGGCGGACATCTCGTAAACCAAAAATTAATAATCGTGGGTTTTCCTTTAAAATGTTTTTTCGAGAAATTTTTACCTTTTTCATTGATGAATTTTTCAATCGGAAAGTGATTGTTTATCAACTTCCTAATCTCTCCATAAGGGTCTGTTCCGTCGGGAAGAAGTGCCACATTTTCTACTTTTACATATTTGATTACGGAATCTTTTTTGGTTTCGGTTTTTAAAATAAGTTCCTCGATTTTCCCTTGTTCAGCAATATTTTCCTTTACTTTTTGATAATCTTGTTCACTCATTGGTTTCTCTCCCAATATGCTGTAATAATTACTTTGAGCAAAGGCATTTGTGCTGAAAATAAGAAGCAATAAAATGTATAAATTTAGTTTTATATTCATTGTCAATGATTTAATTTTTATTGAAAAACTATCCAACTGAACCTTCCAGCGAAATCTCCAATAATTTCTGTGCTTCAATCGCAAACTCCATTGGAAGTTTATTCAGAACCTCTTTACTGAAACCATTGACAATCAAAGCGATTGCTCTTTCGGTATCGATTCCTCTTTGGTTACAATAGAAAATCTGGTCTTCCCCGATTTTGGAAGTCGTGGCTTCGTGTTCCAGTTGTGCAGTCGGGTCTTTGATTTCGATGTATGGAAAAGTGTGTGCTCCACATTCATTTCCCATTAACAGAGAATCGCACTGCGAAAAATTTCTTGCTCCTTTTGCGGACGGCATTACTTTTACCAGACCACGATATGAATTATTGGATTTTCCGGCAGAAATCCCTTTGGAAATAATCGTTGAGCGTGTATTTTTCCCGATGTGAATCATCTTTGTTCCCGTATCGGCGTATTGGTGCATATTGGTTACCGCAATCGAATAAAATTCTCCGATAGAATTATCGCCTTTCAAAATACAGGACGGATATTTCCACGTTACGGCAGAACCGGTTTCCACCTGTGTCCACGAGATTTTTGCGTTTTTCTCGCACATTCCCCTTTTCGTTACGAAATTGAAAACACCGCCTTTTCCGTTTTCATCACCGGGATACCAGTTTTGAACAGTGGAATATTTGATTTCCGCATTGTCCATTGCAATCAGTTCCACAACGGCGGCGTGAAGCTGGTTTTCATCTCTCGACGGAGCGGTGCATCCTTCCAGATAGGAAACATAACTTCCTTCGTCGGCAATCAGCAAAGTTCTTTCAAACTGTCCCGTTCCGGATTGGTTGATTCGGAAATAAGTGGAAAGTTCCATAGGACATCTCACACCTTTCGGAATGTAGCAGAAACTTCCGTCTGAAAATACCGCAGAATTAAGTGCTGCGTAGAAATTATCGCCTCGCGGAACGACTTTCCCGATGTATTTTTTTACCAAATCGGGGTGGTTTTTTATTGCTTCCGAAATGGAACAGAAAATAATTCCTTTTTCCGCCAGAGTTTCCTGAAAAGTGGTCTTTACGGAAACGGAATCCATTACAATATCTACTGCAACTCCTGACAAGCGTTTCTGTTCCTCGATATTGATTCCTAATTTTTCAAAGGTTTTCAAAAGTTCAGGGTCAACTTCGTCCAGACTTGCGAGTTCCGGTTTTGCTTTTGGAGCGGCGTAATATTTTATTGCCTGAAAATCAGGTTTTTCGTATTTGATATTTGCCCAATCCGGTTCTTCCATTTTTTGCCAGATTCGGAACGATTCCAATCGCCACTGCGTCATCCATTCCGGCTCTTCTTTCTTTGCCGAAATTGCACGAATGATGTCTTCATTCAGTCCGGTCGGAAAATCTTCGTATTCGATTTTCGTTTCCCACCCGAACTCGTATTTTTTATTTTCAAGGTCAACTTTTAAGTCTTCCTCTGTATATTTTGACATAATTTTTATAAACTAAAAGATTCTCCGCAGCCGCAGGTTCTCGCTGCGTTAGGGTTATTAAAAATAAAACCTTTCCCGTTCAGTCCGCCCGAATATTCCAATGTAGTTCCTGCAAGATAAAGGATAGATTTTTTATCAACGATGATTTTCACGCCGTTGTCTTCAAAAACCTGGTCGGTTTCGCCTTTCTGATTGTCAAATTTCAGCACGTATTCCAAACCGGAGCAGCCTCCTCTTTTTACGCCCACTCTTATATAGTCCGTCTCAGGATTGAAGCCGTCTTCCTTCATCAGGATTGCTGCTTTTTCTTTTGCATTATTACTAACTTTAATCATTGTTTTTATTTAGAATGATTTTAGTCTGCAAAAATACGATATAAAATCCGCAATCTCAAATTGATGGCATCTATTTTTGAGGTGAGGCTTTATAGATATTATTCATTTTCAACGGATTATTGATAAATTGTTAAATTATTCATAAAAATCCGAAATTTGAATTAACTTTGCTTCAAAAATTAAATCTATCTGTAAACAGAATCATTAAATCCATTTTTAAAATGAAAAAATTATCGGCACTTATTCTTTTTCTGTCCGCAGGTATTCTGTGGGCACAAAATACGAGATTTATTTATCAGGTAACCACAACACCGGATTCCACCAACGCTGAAAGCAGAAAAACGGAACAGGCTTATCTGGATACTAATGGAAAAAAATCTTTTTTCTACGGAGAAAACCGCCTGAAAAGAGATTCCGTGATGGAGAGAATGTGGAATACTAAAAATTTCGATAGGTCTCAAATGCAAAATTTCCGTTCCAATATCAATTATTCCGTCGAAAAAAATTTTGAAGAGCAAAATATCGTTTTCAAAGACAGAATCGGAAGAGACAACTATACCTACACCGAAACCCAGCCGTTTTCGTGGAAAATTCTTCCCGAAACCGTAACCATCGGCGAATACAAAACCCAGAAAGCCGAAACCGAATACGGCGGAAGAAAATGGACAGCGTGGTTTACAATGGATTTGCTGTATCAGGACGGACCGTACAAATTTTTCGGACTTCCCGGACTGATTGTAAAAATTCAGGATGAAAAAGGCGATTACAGTTTCGATTTGATGCAGGTGAAAAAATTAGAAGAAATTCCTACTTTGCAGCAACGCGGACAAGACATCAAAATATCGAAAGATAAATTCCGGAAAACATACGCCACTTTTCAAAAAGACCCTGAAAGTTTTATGAATCAAAGCGGCGGAATGAGAGGAGGAGGTGGAGACGGCTCTCCTGCACCTCCATCATCAAGAGGCGGAAATGCAGACCCAAGCCGGATGAAAGAAATGAGAGAAAAAATGCAGAAAGAAATCAAAAGCAATAATAATCCTATCGAACTGAAGTAAATAAAAACCTGTGCAACGCAGGTTTTTTCATTTGGCATCCGTTTCGTACCTTTGCATTGTGAAAAAGAAAATTCACTTATTCTTTATTTTTGCATTTCTTGGAATTTTCATAATTCCGAAGCAGAATTTTTATGCACATTCTTTAGCCGAAACTGAAAACTGCTGCAAAACAGGAAATGAAGAAAAAGACTGCTGCACGAAGAATCATAATGATAAAAAAGACTGCAAAAACCATTCTTGCTGTGCTGTTCACACCTGTTGTTTTCCTGTGATTGCTTCTATCCGAGAAGATTTCTCACCTGAAATCTCTTTCGTGGATTATAGTGCCGAGGAAAAATCTTTCGACTACAAAACTCCTTATTTTTCAAGCCGTTTAAAGGAAATCTGGCAACCTCCAAAAATAGGTTAATTCTTACTAATCAATCAGTTGCGGAGTTGCTTCTGATGTTCACTCTATTTAGAATTAACTAATTTTTTTACAATGAAATCATATTTAACCAAACTTTCGTTTGGACTATTCTTGTTATTATTCAACTTCGGTTTTGCACAAAGCACCAAAGAAAATTATGCCGTAAAAGGAGCGTGCGGAATGTGTAAAGCCAGAATCGAAAGCAATGCTAAAAAAGCAGGAGCAACCGTTGCCGAATGGAACGATGAAACCCAAAAACTTTCCGTAGAATTCGACCAAAGCAAAACATCAAAAGAAAAAATCCTGAAACAAATTGCGGATTCCGGACACGATAACGAACTGTTTCGTGCAGCTGATGAGGTTTATAAAAACCTTCCGGGTTGCTGCCATTATGAAAGACTTCCGGAAAATGCCGGACAGAACGACAAAAAAGAATTTTTCGTGAAAGGCAACTGCGGAATGTGCAAATCCAGAATCGAAAAAGCAGCGAAAACTGCCGGAGCGGAATCTGCCGTTTGGAATGCAGAAACTCAAAAAGTAACTTTGAATTTTGACGCTTCCAAAACTTCGGCAGATGCGATTTTGAAAAAAATCGCCGAAGTGGGACACGACAACGAAAAATATAAGGCTTCCGACGAGGTGTATTCAAAACTTCCGGGCTGTTGTTTGTATGACAGAAACCGGTCTTTTGAAGAAAAAAATCCTACAACGCATCACGACGGAGAAACGAAAAAGGAAAAACCTCAGCAAAAAGAGGAAAATCACGACGGACATCATCACGAAAAAACGACCGAAATTAAAACCGTTAATATCATCAAATCCAAAGAAACCACTTTTTTAAACAAAAAAGAAGCGGGATTAACTTTCAATATTGACTCCAAAGAGCTTCTGAAAGCGGCGTGCTGTAATCTTTCCGAAAGTTTTGAAACGAATGCCACCGTTGATGTTTCGTACAGTAATGCCGTAACCGGAACGAAGCAGTTGAAAATGTTGGGTTTAGACCAGAAATATACGTCTTTAACAAAAGAACTTCTGCCTGAAATCCGCGGACTTTCTTCGGCTTACGGATTGAATTTCATTCCCGGAAGATGGATTGGCGGAATCCAATTAACAAAGGGCGGAAGCACCGTAACCAACGGCTACGAAAGCATTACCGGGCAAATCAACACCGAACTTTTAAAATATAAAGACAAAAACGAAACCACGCTGAATGTTTTTGCCGATAACAACGCCAGAACGGAAATCAATATCACAAATATTTCCGCTTTGAACGACCATTGGAATCAAAGCATTTTAATCCACGGAAACGGAACTTTTGCGAAAATGGATTATAATGACGATGGTTTTTTAGACCAGCCGACAGGAAACCAAATAAATTTAGCTTATTTACTGAATTACAACGATTTAGAACATTCGGGTTGGGGTTCACATTTCGGGATTAATGTTTTGAAAGACACCAGAAATGCCGGACAAATGGATTTTAATAAAAATCTTGCCCAAAGCGAACAATCGGCTTACGGAGTGGGAATCGACATTGGCAGAATTCAGTTGTGGAACAAAACAGGATATATTTTCAAAGGAAAACCTTACCGAAGCATCGGTTTGATGAATCAATATACTTTTCATCAGCAAAATTCATTTTTCGGATTGAGAAAGTACGACGGAAAGCAGAATACATTCTATTCCAACCTGATTTATGAGGATATTTTTGTAAATACAAATCATAAATATAAAGTCGGAGCAAGTTTTTTGTATGACGATTTTGACGAAGATTATTTAACGCAACATTATAAAAGACAAGAAACCGTTCCGGGACTTTTCGGGGAATATACGCTGACAGGATTGAAATATACGTTAGTTGCCGGAGCGAGAGTGGATTTTCATAATCTGGCAGGAATGCAGTTTACGCCGCGATTGAATTTCAAATACGATATTACGCCAAAAACCATTTTGAGATTATCGGCAGGAAGAGGTTTCAGAACGGCGAATATTTTTGCGGAAAATCAGCAGTATTTTGCATCGAACCGACAAATTGAAATCATCGGAAACGGTGGAAATATCTACGGTTTAAAACCTGAAATTGCTTGGAATTATGGAGCGAGTCTTCAGCAGGAATTCAGATTATTTGGAAGAAAATCTTATATAGTAGCGGATTTTTTCAGAACGGATTTCCAGAATCAGGTGGTAGTGGATTTGGACCATTCTGCGAGAAAATTATTGTTTTATAATCTGGAAGGAGATTCTTATGCCAATTCCTTTCAGACGCAGTGGGACTTTACGCCGGTTAAAAACCTGGAATTTCGTTTAGCCTACAAATATTACGATGTGAATACGGAATATATGGACGGTTTCAAAAAAGTGCCGTTTATGGCGAAACACAGAGGTTTTGCCAACGTTGCTTACTCTACCAATAAAAACGAAAAAGGCGGATTTTGGAGTTTTGACACGACTTTAAATTTAGTCGGAAAACAAAGACTTCCCGACACTTCGGAAAATCCTGCGGAATTCCAACTTCCGGAATATTCCGATTCCTACACTACGCTGAACGCTCAGATTTCGAGGAATTTCAATGACAAAATCCGTGCGTATGCGGGAATGGACAACATCACTTCCACGAAACAAAAAAATCCGATTATTGATGCTCAGAATCCTTTCGGAAATTATTTTGACGGCGGAATGATTTACGCTCCGGTTATGCCGGGAAATGTGTATGTTGGTTTGGATGTGAGGTTGTAAGTTTTCTCAATTTTATAGTAAATGCCGATGCTTTTGTGTCGGTTTTTTGTTTACATTTGTTCATTCTACAAAATTAAAAATGAAAGCACTTAGTAACTGTCTAAAAATTAAAAATAATTAAATAAAACACTGACAATCAATTTGTTATGTCGAATAAATTTTGTAACTTGTTGGTAACTAATCAAATAAGTTACTTTTATGAAAAATTATTCGAG
>JASGDB010000004.1:0-15234 GCA_049841315.1 Bergeyella sp.
ACTTCGTTCAGCGAAGATTGACTGTTTTTCTTTGCTGAGTGAAACGCCTTTGCGAACCTTATCACAGTCTGTTTGTTTATAAATTCTTTGCGAACTTTGCGTTTGGAATTTTAATGCGTTTAGCCTAATAAACCACTAAGAAGTAACAATTATTTTATGTAAATCATTACATTTGTCCGTAAAACTTATCTAAAACTCAAATTTTTTAAACAAATGAATCAACTTTTCAGAAGAAAAACATATAGTGAAGGAGACCAACCTTCGGGATTATTGCGGGTACTGGGTGTTTGGGACATCGTATTTTTCGGAATTGCGGCGATTATCGGAGCCGGAAGTTTCAGTAGTTTGGGAGAAGCCGTTTTCAAAGGAGGTCCCGGTGTTATCCTGCTCTATTTAATCTGTGGTTTTGCCTGTGCTTTCACAGCTTTGTGCTATGCGGAATTTGCAAGCCGGATTCCCACCGCAGGCTCTGCATACACCTACGCTTATGCAAGTTTCGGGGAACTTATCGCATGGATTATCGGCTGGGCACTCATTATGGAATATTCTTTCGGAAATATTTATGTGGCGTTTTCATGGTCGGACTATTTCACGAGTTTTCTGGAACGCCTCGGCTACCACATTCCCGATTATCTTACCTGCAGTTATTCCGAAGCAAAAAAAGCCTTTCACGGTGCCTCTACAAACCCGGAACTGCTCAATGCATGGAAAACCGCCCCTATCGTTGCCGGAATGAAATTCATCGTGGATATTCCTGCTCTTGTCATCAACGGACTGATTACTTGGCTCTGCTATCTCGGAGTGAAGGAAAGCAAAGGCTTCAACAATGTGCTGGTGATTCTGAAACTTGCCGTTATCATTCTGGTCATTCTTGTCGGAATCCAATATATTTCCGTAGAAAACTGGACTCCCGTAAATCCTGAAACCGGAATACAATCCTTTATGCCAAATGGTTTTGCCGGAGTGATGAGTGCTGTTTCGGGAGTATTTTTTGCTTATATCGGTTTTGATGCGCTGAGTACGCTTTCCGAAGAAACCAAAAATCCGCAGAAAAACTTGCCGAGAGGGATGATTATTTCCCTTGTTCTCTGCACCGTAATTTATATTGCTCTTACTCTTGTTTTAACAGGAATGGTAGATTACCGTAAATTCGACGGCGTGGGCGACCCGCTTTCGTTCATTTTTGCTTCAGGAAATGCCAATGTGGCATGGATGGAGCTTGTGGTGTCTTTTATTGCCATTATTGCAATCACGACTGTTCTTTTGGTTTTTCAAATGGGACAGCCGAGAATCTGGTACGCCATGAGCCGCGACGGACTGATGCCGAAAAAGTTTCTGGAAATTCACCCTAAACACAGAACGCCGTCTTATGCCACGATTGTTACCGGATTGGTCGTGGGGATTCCTATTCTTTTTACGGATAAAAGTTTCATACTGGATTTCACGAGTATAGGAACTATTTTCGCTTTTGTGCTGGTTTGTGGCGGTGTTTTAATGCTTCCGAGAAAGGAAAAGCTGAAAGGGAGATTTCATCTGCCTTACATCAATGCAAAATATATTTTCCCGGTGATTTTCTTGGGCGGATTGGTGTTTTTCTATTTCTGGCAACCGGAATTTTTCGCCAATCTGATGAACTGGAGTGATGAAACGGAGGGTGAATTCCGAATTTCGATTTTCTTTTATATTGTGATTAATCTTGTTTTGTGTGTGCTGGCTTTTTGGAAAAACCTTTCACTGATTCCGCTTATTGGGTTGAGTTCCTGCCTGTATCTTTTAACGGGAATGAGCCACAACAACTGGTTTTGGTTCGGATTGTGGTTTGCAGTCGGGCTGATTATCTATTTCCTTTACGGATACAAAAACAGTAGGTTGAGAAATTCATAAAAAACAAAGGCACTTGCGTTCTGCATGTGCCTTTTGTAGTATGATAAACTATCTGTAAACAGGCAGTGTGATTTTCATATTCACGGGTTTTCCTTCTGCCGGAGCTTCCACAAAAGTCTGAATAACTTCCCCGTTTCTCATGGTGTCTCTTTTCGCTTTTTGCAGTAATTTCTGAATACTTCCGATTCTTCCCGAATAATCGCCTTTGTAGTAAATAACATACGATTTTGAGGCATTCACCGTTCGGAAGCTGAAATTATTATCCGTAATCCCGATTCTTTTGGAAAGCGGAATTCCGTAAAAATACGACACTTCTTTATCCTTAAAATTCCCCGGACTGGTCATCAGCACAGGAAATCCGAATTCATCTTCATTTTTAGCCAAATCAACAGTGATATAGTTGTAAACCTTGTTATGATTCATCACGATATTGCGGAAAAGCGCATCTTTTTTGTTGGAAGTGCTTACATTCACGCCCAAAAGAAGCTGTCCTTCCATATTTTCTACCATCATGCTGTCGTATTTTATGGATGCGAGCATATTGCTTTTTTCCACTTTACTGCTCAGGAGATTGTGAAGATTCGTCATGCTTTTGTCTAAATTTTCCACAAAAACATCTTCTGTCCAGAAATTAACGGAACGTTTCAGCAGAGGCTGTTTCGGGGTATGAACGTCCCAAACGATTCTTGTTTTTTTATCAGAAAGCGGAATAAATCGAATATCAATCTGGGACGGATTGGATTTTTTACTTTCAAAAAGTTCATATTTCAATGCTTTCCCCGGGTTTTCGGAGCGGATGAACATTTCGCCGTAGCGGTTCTTTTCCCTGTCGTGAAAGCTGATGGCACTTCCCATTCCTTCATAAGGCTGATAATAATCGATTCCCATGGTTTTGGAAGCGGAAAAATAATTATTCCACCGTGTAAAATTCTGAAAATTGTTAAACTGCGAAAACACCTTATCCACAGGATAATTCACCTCTTTCTGTACCGTAAAGTTCTTGCTTTCATCAGCAAAAAAATACATTGCCAAAGAATAAATCCCCAAAAGAACGGCAACAGTGATAAAAACAATTCTAATCCAACGCATAGTGCAAAAATAGGACAAATTTTAATAATTAATTTTTGAATTTGATATTTATAGATAGATTTTTCAGACCTTTTTTTGAATATTTTTCAACATCGAGGGATTTTTGAAGGGATTTTAATCTGAAATAACGTAATTTTGCCGCTTCAAATTTATACAGAATGGAATTAGAATACAAAGACCATTTAAGCCCGATGCTGAAAGGAGATATCAAGAATTATCTGATTGATATCGACGGCACTATTACCGATGATATCCCGAATGAAGAACCGGAAAGAATGATTACCTGCGAACCCTATCCGGATGCGCTGGAAACCATTAACCGCTGGTACGACCAGGGACATCTTATTTGTTTTTTCACTTCCAGAACTGAAGATTTGAAACAAATTACCATCGACTGGCTGGATAAACACGGGTTTAAATACCACAGCGTTCTCTGCGGAAAACCTCGTGGCGGAAATTACCACTGGATTGATAACCACCTTGTAAAAGCCACCCGATACAAAGGAAAATTCACGGATATGGTGGAAAAAAACGTTACCATAGAAGTTTTTAAAGATTAATGACGATGAAAATACTGGCAAACGACGGCTTGGACCAATCCGGAATTGATGCGCTTACCCAACAGGGATTTGAAGTCATCACGACCAAAGTTCCTCAGGAATCGCTGAAAGATTTCATCAATGAACATCAGGTGAGAACCGTTCTGGTAAGAAGCGCAACCCAAATCAGAAAAGAGCTTATCGACGAGTGCCCGTGTCTGGAAATTATCGGACGAGGCGGCGTGGGAATGGATAATATCGATGTGGAATACGCCCGTTCCAAAGGAATCCACGTAATCAATACTCCGTCAGCTTCTTCGGCTTCCGTGGCGGAGCTGGTGTTTGCGCATCTGTTCAGCGGTGCACGTTTTCTGGAAGATTCCAACCGGAAAATGCCTTTAGTCGGTGATACTCAATTCGCAGAACTGAAAAAAAGCTATTCCAAAGGAATCGAACTTCGCGGAAAAACCATCGGCATCGTGGGAATGGGAAGAATCGGACAGGAAGTTGCCAAAATCGCTTTAGGATTGGGCATGAGGGTGATTGCCGCCGACAGCAATATCGGAAAAGCAAGTATCAAAGTAGATTTTTACAACAAACAGTTCATCAATGTTGAAATAGAAACAGAACCGCTGAGTGACGTAATTATCCATTCCGATTTCATTACCCTGCACGTTCCTGCTCAGAAAGGCGGATACATGATTGGGAAAAACGAATTCGATAAAATGAAAAAAGGAGTTGCCGTTATCAACTGTTCCAGAGGCGGAGTAATCGATGAAAACGCACTGATAGAAGCCCTGAACAGCGGACAGGTTTCCTTTGCCGGATTGGATGTTTTTGAAAACGAGCCTGTTCCCTCAAGAGCGATTCTCGAGCATCCTAAAATTTCACTGACACCGCATGTGGGAGCATCTACCGTAGAGGCGCAGGACAGAATCGGGCTTTCGCTGGCGGAGCAGATTTGTTCTATATTGAAAGTTCAATAAGAGTGCTACATTTCGATAAAAATCCCCACTAATAAATTGATTATTAATTCTTTTGTCTTGAAATAAAAGAACAGGAATTTAGAATTTATAGATAAATGTTAATTTTAAAATCCACTGTTTTTGTCGAAGAACCAAAATTTTTAGCAATAAAATTTAAACATCCTAATTCTAAGAATTTTATCTTCTAAAAACCAGCTTTCTGTGAATACCGATTTTTTAAATTAAAAAAAACGAATGTCCGTATTAGGGCTTATCGTTAAAAAATTTTACAGGTAAAGAAAAATACAAAAATGATTTTATCTTTCATTTTAAAATTTTACTTTTGATAAAAAAACAAAATAAATTTTTGAAATGAAATCAGCTGTATCAATTTTTACGATAATATTTCTGCTAAGTACTTTGATGTATTCCTGTAAAAAAGAAACGAAACATGACGAAAATACTTTGCAGAACGGCATTGACTCCGCAATTACTTCCTCCGAAAACGAAACGTTCCGACTTGAACCGCTTCCGGAACAAGCCGACACAGGGAAAACGGTTTTTACTTCCGGCGGAAATACCGTCATCAGTTTTGATACTCAGGCAAACCTCGGAATGATTAAAATAAACGGAAAAGAGTACATCCTCGACCATTTGGAATTTTCCGAAAACAATTATCAGATTACGGGCGAAGGCATTACCATTACCGCAGAAAACGGAAATTTTCAGGAAATGGAATCCGACTGTCTTTACGGAACTTTCCCTGAAATCAGTGTAAATTTTAACAATACCGTTTCTAAATTTACCGATATAAAAGTGCAGGACTGCCCGAACTACAACTAAATTCCCGAATTTATCAACTGTAAAAGACCAAAGCACGATGATGAAAGCTGTATCCGTACAGAATGAAAATACCAAAAAAGAATTTCTGGAATTTCCGGCAAGACTTTACAAAAACGATAAAAATTATATCCGCCCTTTGGATAAAGATATTGAAGATGTTTTTAATCCCGAAAAAAATAAATTTTTCCGCAACGGCGAATGCGAAAGATTTTTATTTAAAAATGAAAAAAACGAAACCGTAGCGAAAGTTGCAGTCTTCATCAACAAAAAATATGACCAGGAGCAACCAACCGGCGGAATCGGATTTTTCGACTGTATCAATGACCAGAAAACTGCGGATTTTATTTTTGATTTCTGTAAAAAATGGCTTCAGAACAAAGGAATGGAAGCGATGGACGGAAGCATTAATTTCGGGGAACGGGATAAATTCTGGGGCATTCTTACAGAAGGTTTCACCGAACCTTTATACGGAATGAATTACAATTTTCCGTACTACAAAGATTTGTTTGAAAACTACGGTTTTAAAGTCTACTTCAATCAGTTGTGCTACACACGCTCGGTTCACGGTGAGGTTTCGCGGGTTTTTACGGTGATGCACGCAAAACATTCCCAAAACCCGGCAATTTCCGCCAAGAGAATGACCAAAAACCGGCTTGAAAAATTTGCTTCCGATTTCACGGAAATTTACAACAGCGCATGGGCAGGCCACGTAGGCGGAAAACAAATGGAAGAATCCAAAGTCCTGAAAATGTTCCGCCAGATGAAACCCGTTCTGAACGAGCATATCTCATGGTTCATCTACGAAAACGAAAAACCGATTGCGATGTGGATTAATATTCCCGACCTCAACCAATGGTTCAAACACCTGAACGGAAAATTCGGAATCTGGCAGAAACTGAAATTTCTCTGGATTAAAAATTTTAAGAAAAATACGAAAATGGTCGGACTGGTTTTCGGCGTAATTCCCGAATGGCAACGCACCGGAATCGACGGCTATATGATTTGGGAAGGCACACAGCACCTGAGAAAACATACCGATTTTGAAATTACCGAATTGCAATGGATTGGCGATTTCAACCCGAAAATGATGAAGATTGCCGAGAATTTAGACACGACTGTTACGAGGAAACTGACGACTTACCGCTATCTTTTTGACAGGGAAAAGGAGTTTGTGAGACATCGGGCTTTGTAAGGAGTTTGAAGCGGTTTGAAATGGTTTGAGAGTTTGATATTATTAAAAACCACCCCGTCAAATCCGCCGCCGCGGATTCGCCACCCCTCCAGAGGAGGGGAATATTCCGTACGTACATTGCGAACTCGTATCCGAAACCCACTTGGCTCTTTTTACTTTTTACTTGGCTCTTTTACAACACTTCTCTCCCTATTTTCAAAATATTATCACTCTTCCCCATCGAATAAAAATGCAGCACCGGAACTCCGAAATCTAAAAGCTCCTTACACTGCTTGATGCACCATTCAACCCCAATTTCTTTTACCGATTTGTTGTCTTTCGCTTTGGCAACGGCGATGACTAAATCATTCGGAATATCCACTTTGAAGCGGTGCGGAATCATACTTAACTGATTTTTCGTTACCAATGGTTTTATTCCCGGAATAATCGGAACATTGATGCCTTCTTCACGGCATTTTTTTACAAAATCAAAAAATTTCTGATTGTCGAAAAACATCTGCGTTACGATATAATCTGCTCCTGCTTCCACTTTCTTTTTTAAATGATGAATATCCTGCGAAAAACTCGCCGCTTCCATGTGTTTTTCGGGATAACCGGCAACTCCGATGCAGAAATTGGTAGGAGAAGAATTTTCAATGCTTTCGTCTATATAATTCCCCGAGTTCATCGCCTGAATCTGCTTTACCAAATCGCTTGCGTGAGTGTGTCCGTTTTTTTCCGGTTTAAAATAAATTTCTGTTTTCACCGCATCACCGCGCAAAGCAACCACATTTTCGATTCCCAGAAAATCCAAATCTATCAGAAAATTTTCCGTGTCTTCTTTATCAAAACCACCGCACAAAATATGCGGAACGGCATCTACTTTATATTTGTTCTGAATCGCCGCACAAATCCCGACGGTTCCGGGACGTTTTCTGACAACACGTTTTTCCAAAAGTCCGTTTTCTCTTTCGATGTATTCGTATTCTTCCCGATGATAGGTAACATCGATGAATGCAGGGTTAAACTCCATTAACGGGTCTATCGAATCAAAAATGGACTGGATATTCTGCCCTTTCAAAGGCGGAAGGATTTCAAAGGAAAAAAGTGTTTTTCCCGCGGCGTTTTTTATGTGTTCTGTTATTTTCATAGTATTTTTTGTTCAAAGTTTAAGGTTTAAAGTTCAAGGTTTCTAATCATTAAATTTAAACCCGAATTTTTGTTGAATCATTTCAAAAAAATGATAAACAGTTTTCATTTTTTCATCATTTTTATTTTGGCTGTCCAAAGGTTCTTCATAAAAATATTTTTTCTTAATTCCATTAATATTCCAATGAATTGTATAAAAATCAGGGTCAATATATGTTATTGAAGTTGTATCTGCTTTTGGTTTATTGTTTACAATGTTTTCCCAAAATTCGGCACCATTTTTTAATCGAAAATTTTTAACATAAATATTATTATCATTGCCCATTTCCTGATACCATTTTGCTTTCCATTTTCCTTTTTTATTTTGTTTTAAAACAAATGCTTTTCCCGAAAAAAGAATATAAGATTTAGAAACATAAATCCGTAATTCATTTTGTTCTAATTTATTTTTCAATCCAAATGTTTTGTCATAAAACTCATCTTGTGCAAAAGCATAAAAATTCACAACTAAGAGAAAAAATAAAATCGTTTTTTTCATTTTTTAATTTTTTCAATTACCAATATATCGGTGCTTCACGCCTTTTTTTGTTTTTCGTTTTTCATAGGGCGTTGCTCTATGCTATTGATTTCTTTCATCGGGCTACACCCGATGCTATTGATGTCGCCAATTGGCTACGCCGAATCTGCGATTTCGTGGCTTTTTCTCAAATTTTATACTTTACACTATACTGTAAAAAATTAAACATCTGTAATCACATCAAATCCTTTAAAACTTCCCACAACAGACAACGCTGTGATGTGTTTTGCGGTATTTTTCTGTTTCAGTTTTCCTGCAATTTGGTTCAAAGATGCTATTGATGTCGCCACTTCGTGGCTTTTTCTTAAATTTTACACTTTACACTCTACTGTAAAAATTAAACATCTGTAATCACATCAAACCCTTTAAAACTTCCCACAACAGACAATGCCGTGATATGTTTTGCGATATTTTTCTGTTTCAGTTTTCCTGCAATTTGGTTCAAAGTGGCACCGGAACCAACCGCATCGTCTATCAAAAGCACGTTTTCAAAAGTCTGATTGCTTTTCACTACAAACGTATTTTCCGCATTGTTTACGCGTTCTTCCAGTTTGTTCAGCGATTTTTGAGGAACCGGAATCAGGTTGCTGATTTTTAAAATTTCAATATGCGGAAGATTGATTTTCAGTTTCTTTTGAAGAAATTTCATAATCTGCGTTTCCCTTTTGATAGTCGGCGGAACAAATCCTACTGCATCAAACCCGTTATTTTCTATAAAATTTTCCAGCCGTGTTTTGATTTCCTGCACCAAAATTTTCATCAGCATTACATTCTGCCCTTGTTTGGCATAATGCAGAATCGTTCCGAGCCGTGTTTTGCCAAAGCGTTCTATCGCATAAAAATCAAAATAATAGATTTCGTCTATCCAAATTTTTTCAAAACCTTTCGTGTTTTTTAGTTTTTCAAAACCGTTAATCATTCCGTTTTCATCGGAATATCGGTTGTATTTTTCCCTTGTGGAGATATATTCCTGTACCGTTTTTTCCACAGGAAGATTCCTTTTTTTGCACCAGTAAGCGAATCCGTCAGTTCCTTCAAGAATTTCCCCGATTTCGGTAATGACCAGAAAATTGTTTTTCAGAAACAAATCATCTTCATCGGAAATTTCAATTTTTTCCCGTTTTTCCTGCTTTGCATTATTGATTTTATAAATCGTTCGGGGAGAAGAACCGAGTTTGATGACTTGTTTTTCTTCCAAAAGTTTCTTTAAAACAGAATGAACACTCTGCCTCGAAACCATAAGTTCATCGGCAATTTCACTTGCAGAAGATTCTTTATTCTCTTCTAAAAACTTTACAATTCTATCTTTGATGTTCATTTTTCAGTGATTTTGATAAAACAAAGATACTGATTTTACATTTTACAGTTTACTGTAAAATAATCACGTAATCCTTTCAAAGGAAAAAAGTGTTTTTCCGGCGGCGTTTTTTATGTGGTCTGTTATTTTCATTCTTTGTTTTTGTTCAAAGTTTAAGGTTTAAAGTTTTTCGATTACCGATATGTCGGTGCTTCGCACCTTTTTATGTTTCGTTTTTCATTTTTCATAGGGCGTTGCCCTATGCTATTGATTTCGCCACTTCGTGGCTTTTTTTCATTTTTCAAAATTAATAACTCTCACAGTTAGTATTAGAGATGTTCTCCCCTTTGGGGGAAAGGGGGCTTACAAATTCGGATTCAGCCATTTCCTCGCCGTTTCCAAATCTTCGTTTTTCCGTTTTGCATAATCTTTCAGTTGGTCTTCCGTGATTTTTCCCAAACCGAAATATTTGGCGTGCGGACTTCCAAAATAATACCCTGAAACCGAAGCCGTTGGGAACATTGCCAGACTTTCCGTGAGTTCCACACCGATATTTTCTTTCACTTTCAGAAGTTCCCAAATCGTGAGTTTTTCCGTGTGGTCGGGACAAGCCGGATAACCGGGAGCAGGGCGGATTCCTTTGTATTTTTCGGAAATCAAATCTTCGTTTTTCAGATTTTCATCGGAAGCGTAACCCCAAATTTCGGTTCTTACTTTTTTATGCAAAAATTCCGCAAACGCTTCTGCAAAACGGTCTGCCAGTGCTTTTACCATAATCGCATTGTAATCATCGTGGTCGTCTTCGTATTTTTTCGCGAGTTCGTCCGTTCCGAAACCTGCCGTTACGCAGAACGCCCCGATATAATCGGTTTTCCCCGAACTTTTCGGTGCAATGAAATCCGACAATGCCAAATATTCCTTTCCTTCCGATTTTTTGAGTTGCTGTCTTAATGTTCGGAACGTGAAATGTTCGTTTCCGTTTTTCAGTTCAATATCGTCTTTTTCCGTAGAATTGGCAGGAAATATTCCGAAAACGGCTTTTGCAGTGAGAAGTTTTTCATCAATGATTTTTCTGAGCATTTTTTTGGCATCATTGTAAAGTTCTTTTGCGTGTTCGCCGACCAATTCATCTTCCAGAATTTTCGGGAATTTTCCGTGTAAATCCCAACTCCTGAAAAACGGGCTCCAATCCATAAAATCCAATAATTCTTCAAGGTTTTGATTTTCAATGATTGTTACACCTAAATTTTTCGGCTCAAAAATTTCTTCATTTTCCCAATCGATTTTAAATTTCTGTTTTCTCGCTTCTTCAATGGAAATGTATTCTTTATCCACTTGTCTGCTTAGAAATTTTTCCCGAAATTCTTCGTATTCCTTTTTTAATTCGAGAGAATATCCGGTGGATTTTTCCCTGTTAATGAGCGAACTCACAACACCGACCGCTCGCGAAGCATCATTAACGTGAACAACGGCATTGCTGTATTTCGGGTCAATTTTTACGGCTGTATGTGCTTTGGAAGTGGTTGCACCGCCAATCAGCAAAGGGAAATCGAGATTCTGCCTTTCCAATTCCGCCGCAACGTGAACCATTTCGTCCAAACTCGGCGTAATCAGACCGCTCAAACCAATCACGTCCACTTTTTCATCAATCGCCGTCTGAATGATTTTTTCCGCCGGAACCATTACGCCCAAATCCACAATTTCGTAATTATTACAACCCAAAACCACGCTCACAATATTTTTTCCAATGTCGTGAACATCGCCTTTTACGGTTGCCATCAGCACTTTTCCGTTGGAATTTTGGGTTTGGTCTTTTTCCGCTTCAATGAAAGGTTGTAGATACGCCACCGCTTTTTTCATCACTCTTGCGGATTTTACGACTTGCGGCAAAAACATCTTTCCACTTCCGAACAAATCGCCGACAACGCCCATTCCCGTCATCAGATTGATTTCGATGACGTCCAACGGTTTTGAAGCGAGTTTTCGGGCTTCTTCCACGTCTTCTTCGATGAAACGGTCGATTCCTTTTACCAAAGAGTGTGTAATTCTGTCCTGCAAAGGATTTTTCCGCCATTCCAAATCTTCCGTAATTTCCTTTTTTACGGATTTGTGCTTTTCGGAATAATCCAGCAATCTTTCGGTGGCATCATCGCGTCTGTCGAGCATTACGTCTTCCACGAGTTCCAGCAATTCTTTCGGAATTTCATCGTAAACTTCGAGCATTGTCGGGTTTACGATTCCCATATTCATTCCCGATTTTATGGCGTGATACAGGAAAACGGAATGCATCGCCTCGCGAACCGCATCATTCCCACGGAACGAAAACGAAACGTTGGAAACCCCGCCCGAAACCGAAACATACGGCAGATTTTCGCGAACCCATTTCGTGGCTTCGATGAAATCCAGAGCGTTTCTGCGGTGTTCTTCCATTCCTGTCGCCACCGGAAAAATATTCAAATCGAAAATAATATCTTCCGCAGGAAATTTCACTTTATTGACCAAAATATCGTAGGAACGCTTTGCAATTTCGATTCTTCTTTCGTAATTATCGGCTTGTCCGTCCTCATCAAAAGCCATAATAATTGCGGCTGCTCCGTATCTTTTTATCGCTTTTGCGCGAAAGATAAATTCTTCCTCGCCCTCTTTCAAACTAATGGAATTTACGACCGCTTTTCCCTGAACGACCTGCAATCCGGCTTCCAGAATTTCCCATTTTGAGGAATCAATCATTATCGGAATTCTCGCAATATCGGGTTCGGAAGCGATGAGATTCAGGAATTTTATCATCGAAGATTTTCCGTCCAGAAGTCCGTCATCAAAATTGACATCGAGAATCTGAGCACCGCCTTCCACCTGATGACGGGCAATATCGAGTGCTTCGGAAAATTTTTCTTCCTTAATCAATCTCAAAAATTTCTTTGAACCAGCGACATTCGTTCTTTCTCCAACATTGATGAAATTGGATTCGGGAGTGATGATAAGCGGTTCGAGACCGGAGAGTTTTAATATTTTTTGATTGTTCATTTTTTTAATTTTTTAAAGACAAGGTCTGAAAGACCTTAATCAATAGCATTGGGCAACGCCCAACCCAATGAAAAAATATGCGGTGTGATGGGAAGCCCTGAAAGGGCGACATCCTATTGCATTATTTTTCCAAAATTCAATTTTATTATTTAAAATTTCATTATTGATTTCGGTCTTTCAGACCTCGTTTTTTTTCGTTTTTTTATAATTCATAAATTCATAGGGCTTTGCCCTATGCTATTGATTTCGCCACTTCGTGGCTCGTTATGATTTCTATCATTATGTCGCCACTTCGTGGCCGGTTAATTAAAAATATATTAATTTTATGCATTATTTTTAATCAAACAAAAATATTTTCCAATGTTTCTGCGGCAGTTCAAGAACTTTATGATGTCCGTGAATGATGTTATCATATGGTATTCTTAACAAATCCTGATTGTGAACTGTCATTTCCTGTTCGTCTAATTTGTTATACATCACTATTTCCTCTGTGCCTAACATATTTGATGTCTGTTCAAAATACAAGTTGTAAGCATTTCCTTTGACTTCATAATAAAATCTTGGAATACCCGAAACTTCGGTGTGGTAATCTTCAATAGCTGATAACAACGAATACGGATAATGCCCATTTGTATTTTTATATGCTTCGATGTCAGCAATTAATTGTTCACTCTGTTGTATTACGAAATCTGTGGATTTATCTTTTACTTTTTCAAAATATGCCAAACGAATAGACACGACTGTCAGCGGAATAATAATGAGATAATACGGAATAATGCTGTTTGGAACAGGGTGCAGGTTTACTTTTTTTCGGATTAAAAAAAGAAAAATGCCCATTCCTAAAATGGCGATTGCCGAAAACCTGTTGTCCGAAGCGAAAGCACCAAGTGCTGATGCCAAAATAATAATTATTGCTATAACAAAAATCGCTCTTTTAAGGTATAACGGAGATTTTACGGTCTGTTTATTTTTTCTATTGGTAATGTTGAGTAAAAGCCAAATCAGTCCAATCGGAACGAGAAGTAATGACGAAAAAACTGCAAATTGGAAAATGTAAGAAATCCCAACCGCAAAATAATCATAATCCCCGTGAAAGAAAGGAAGAAAAATCCCCGTAAAAAGGATAACGATTGCCGATAAAATTTTAATAATATGTTTCATTCTCATTTTTTGCTTAATGTCCACACATCATTGCTATACACAAATTCGGTGGTAACTCCGTCTTCTTCCAGTCCGCCGTATTTTCCCCCTGTCATTATAATTTTGTCCTTAAAAACAGTAGCGGCAATTCCGCCTCGTGGCGACCAGGGTGTTTCCAGGCCTTTCCAATTCTTTCCGTCTGATGTTACAAAAACCTGACTTCTGAATTTTCCGTTTCGGTTGCAGCCCAACAACCATATTTTATTGTCGTAAACAAGGGCAGTTCCCGGATAAAATTCTTTTTCGCCCGGCAATATTTCTTTGGTTTCCAATTGCCAATCCAATCCGTTTTCAGAACTCCAAACATCTTGCCCGATTAAAAATAATTTTTCGCCAAGTTGAACGATTTGGCTTCCGCTTCTTTTCCCAAAAGGCAAATTATCCTTTTGTTTCGTCCAGTTGATACCGTCAGATGAGTTCCAAACATCGGCATATTGCCTGTGCTTATCTTCTCCGCCAACGAACCAGATTTTGTCCTGAAATACAAACGGGTGATAAAAAAAGCGGTCGGGAAGATTGCTGCTTTTTGAAATAGTGTCCCAATTTTTAAAATTCGTGGTTCTGTAAATTTCGGGTTTGTAGGAATAGGTTTCGATGTTGCCAACAAAGTTTCCCAAACCATAAATTGCTCCTTTAAACTGCACATAGTCTAAAAAAGCAAGATTGTATATCACATTTGTTAATGTTGATTTAGTCCATTTTTTGCCGTCTGTCGAAAACCAGTTTCCGTCAGGATGAAAAACCCAAGCGGTATCATTCTGCGTAAACATTTGAAAATTGTAACTTTTTTTCCAATCGGCACTGTCTAAAAGTTTTGTCCATTCATAATCGCTTTCAATGTCAGTTGAATTAATTTTTGTTTGACGATTACCTCCTGTGCAGGATAAAAACAGGGAAATAATCAGCATAAGGGATAAGCCGATTATGGTTTTTGTTATTATGTTAAATGTTTGTTTCATCATTTCTATTCTTCCGCTATGGTTTCCGCTATACGAATGTAATATCCGTTGATGTCAATAAAAGAAAATTCTTTAAGCCCGTAAGCGTGTTCTCGTAATTTTTCCGCTATTTCAATACCTCTTTGTTTAAATTCTTCGTAAACCTCTTCAATGCTTGCAACAAACCACATTAACGGTAATCGGTGATTTTTGTTATTAATATCATTAGTGAAAGTTTCGTCCTCTGCAAAAAGAAGCCGCAACTCATCTTTACGGATTCCTCCGTCAGTATTACCAAAAGTCCATTCGTCAGCAAAACCAAGAACATCACGATAATAGTCCAATGTTTGTCGCAGATTTCTTACAGGAAGATGAGGCGAACTTTTAAAATATTTTTTAACTTTTGTCATTTTTTGTCTTATGTAAATAAATTTTAAACATCCTATGTTAAAATCCAAATTCTAAAAGTTAATTTTTTTCCCTTTTTTAAATATAATTTGGTTGATATTTTTGCTTGTTGTTTATGATTCCGAAAGCCTGCCTTAAAAGTTTGTTGCA
>JASGDB010000005.1:0-37751 GCA_049841315.1 Bergeyella sp.
AATGTAAAAAAAACTTTGCGACCATTGCGTTTAAAATAAAACAATTGATTTTTAGCCATTTACATTAAGTATATGTATGTTTTTAATGCGTATGACCTGTTCGTGGCATTAATTATAAAAAACTATATTTGTAAATCAAGTAAGAAACAAAAACTATATGAAAGGGCAGAACAAACTATTTATCGCTATTATCATCGGATTGGTTTTAGGAATTGCGGCAGGCGGAATTGTACATTTAAAATATCCTGATTCATCAGGCTATTTTTCTAAAAACATCAAACTTTTCGGAACACTTTTCATCCGTCTTGTTCAGATGATTATTGCACCGCTGGTTTTCACCACATTAGTTGTGGGAATTGCGAAAATGAGCGATGTAAAAATGATAGGCAGAGTAGGAACAAAAGCAATGCTGTGGTTTATTTCGGCTTCACTGGTTTCTCTGTCAATAGGTTTGATTCTGGTAAACTGGCTGGAACCGGGACACGTTACGCAACTTCCTGTTCAGGATGTTTCTTCTGCGGACGAACTCGTGAAAAATTCCAAAGGATTTTCTTTAGAAGATTTTGTAAAGCACATCATTCCGAAAAGTCTATTCGAGGCTTTTGCCGCCAATGAAGTTTTGCAGATTGTGGTATTTTCCGTAATGTTCGGTGTAGCGCTTGCCAATATGGGCGAAGAATATACAAAACCGATTCTGAAAGCATTTGACATCTGCGCTCACGCCATTCTGAAAATGGTAGGTTATATTATGTGGGTGGCTCCGCTTGGCGTTTTCGGTGCTATTGCGGCGGTAGTGGCGACCAATGGTTTTGAAATTTTCAAAGTCTATGCGGTTTATCTCCGTGATTTCTTTTTTGCACTTGCTATTTTGTGGCTCATTTTATGTGTGGTCGGCTATCTGATTTTAGGGAATCGGTTGTTTGAATTATTAAGAAGAATTAAAGAACCTTTACTCATCGCATTTTCCACCACGAGCTCCGAAGCGGTTTTTCCGAAATTAGTGGAAGAACTGGAACGTTTCGGGTGCAACAACAGGATTGTTTCTTTCATTTTACCATTAGGATATTCTTTCAATCTGGACGGAAGTATGATGTATATGACTTTCGCTTCCATTTTTATCGCGCAGATTTACGGAATCGATATGAGTTTGGGACAGCAGATTACGATGCTTCTGGTTCTGATGCTTACTTCAAAAGGAATTGCAGGTGTTCCGAGAGCAAGTCTGGTCATTATTGTCGCAGCTTGTGGAATGTTTGATATTCCGGTGGAAGGAATCGCTCTGATTTTACCGATTGACCATTTCTGCGATATGGGAAGAAGTATGACGAATGTTTTGGGAAATGCTCTGGCAACTACAGCGGTTTCCAAGTGGGAAGGACAGCTGGATAATCACGGTGGGGAATTGTAGTATATGAATAGTTTTTTTACATGAAACGGCTAAGTTATCACTGATGACTTAGCCGTTTTATTATTATATTTTACGCATCAGCGTTATTTCCCCGCCTGCATCGGATTTACTTTTCCGTTAGAAGCGCCTCTTGCTGTAGCCTGATTTTTCTGCTTGAAAACCGAAAATTTCGACGGTGCTTCCGTTGCGGAAGATGCCGACCAGAAATTATTGGAAGTATCAATGTCCGCAGTTTCTTTCATCGGGTCAAGTTGGATTGATTTTAATTTTTTGTCGAAAGTATAGGTTTTGGAAACTTTTTGTTCATTCGCTCTCCAAATCTGTACGTTGATTTTGTCATTCAACTTAGAGCCGTCTTCAAATGTAAATTCCAGAATAATCGGCATTACCAGTCCACCTTTGTTGGCGAAATCAATCTGATAAGCCGTTACGTTTTTATTGACAGCATTCTTTTTGTCTTTGTCGGTCAGTTTTTCCTGAGATTCTGTTTTAAGGGAATACTGTTTTGAAGTATCCACTTTTTCCTGACCTCGGTCGTAACGGTAATAAAAATCCTGAACTTCTTTATCCGTATCGGCATAAAATTTTATGTTTTTATCTTCCCTGTTTCTGATTTTTGAAATATCTTCAAAATCGTTTAAAGCAGGTTTATCTACGGTATATTTCACTTCTTTTTCTTCTTTCGGAACGGCATCGAAATCAGGTTCTGCCACCGTTACTTTTTCGATGGAAATATCCACAGGGTCGGTTCCGTAGAACCATCCTCTCCAAAACCAGTCCAAATCTTCGCCGCTCGCATCTTCCATCGTTCGGAACAAATCCGCAGGTTCGGGGTGTCGGAACGCCCATCTTTTGGAATAGGTTTTAAACGCTTTATCGAAAAGTTCCCTTCCCATAATGGTTTCACGGAGAATATTCAATCCGGTTGCCGGTTTTGCGTAAGCATTCGGACCGAATCTCGCGATATTTTCGGAATTGGTCATAATCGGTTCCAGTTCGTCTTTCGGAAGTTTCATATAATCTACGATTGCCCAGGCAGGACCTCGTTTTGACGGAAATTTATTGTCCCATCGTTCTTCCGTAAGATATTCCACGAAAGTGTTCAGACCTTCATCCATCCAACTCCATTGTCTTTCATCGGAATTGATAATCATCGGGAAAAAATTATGACCGACTTCGTGAATAATCACGCCCAACATTCCGTTTTTTATCGCTTCGGAATACGTGCCGTCTTTTTCGGTTCTTCCGTAATTAAAGCAAATCATCGGATATTCCATTCCGTTCGCTGCTTCTATGGATTGAGCGACAGGATACGGATACGGAATCGTAAATTCAGAATACGTTTTTATGGTGTGAGCAACCGCTTTTGTAGAAAATTTTCGGTACAAACCGTAGGCTTCTTTTCCGTAAAAACTCATTGCCATTACTTTATTATTGTTTTCGGGAATCGTAACGCGCATTCCGTCCCATACAAATTTTCTGGAAGATGTCCACGCAAAATCTCTCACGTTTTCGGCTTCAAATTTCCAGATTTTCCGTTCTTTCGATTTTGATTTTTCGGCTTTTTTGGCTTCGTCCAAAGTAACGATTTCCACAGGTTCGGAAGCATTTTCCGCTTGTCTGTATCTTGCTAATTGTGCGGAAGTAAGCACTTCAGAATAATTTTTACATTCGCCGGTTCCGCCTACAATATGGTCTGCCGGAACATTCATCGTTACTTTATAATTTCCAAAAACAAGGGCAAATTCTCCTCTTCCCGTAAACTGATGATTCTGCCACCCGTGAAAATCGCTGTAAACGCACATTCTCGGAAACCACTGTGTCATTGTATAAAGGTCATTTCCGTCTTCGGGAAAATTTTCGTAACCGCCTCTTCCGCCCTTTGTCATTCGGTTCGGAATGTTGTAATTCCAATCGATTTTAAAGATAAATTTTTCGCCTTTTTTCAAAATTTTCGGCAGGTCAATCCGCATCATTGTCTTGTTTACTACGTATTTTAAAGGCGTTCCGGAAGCATCGGTTACTTTTTCCAGATTTACACCATAACCGTTGTCTTTTACGGGAATTTCGGAAGGTTTCAATCTGTCGATATCCGCCGTTTTCGGAAGCGTAGATGAATTGGCAAAATCTGCATTTTTTACGGAAGACTGCTGGTTTTCATCCAGTTGAAGCCATAAATAATCCAAATCGTCGGGAGAATTGTTGTAATAGGTAATGGTTTCCGAGCCTTTCAAGTTGCGTTTGTCTTCATCAAGATAAGCGGAAATTTCGTAATCTGCCCTGTTTTGCCAATAACCGTGTCCCGGTGCTCCGGAAGCGGTTCTGTACATATTTGGTGTCGGAAGAATGGTTCCCAACTGCTCGAATTTATTTCCGTGATTGCTTCCCGGGTTGTTCTGGATATTTTGTGCCGAAACAAAAACAGAACACATCAGAAATCCTAAAATTTTCCACTTCATTTTATAAAAATTTTGATTGAATGGTATTAAAAAGTAAACAAATGTAGTGAATTGTTATGAATATTAAGAATTAATTGATATTTTAATGCGTTTATCCTGTGGTCTCCTCAACCTCCGCCTCATTTTTTATTCCTAACTTTGTACACTTTTTAAAATCACTCATCATTCATCACTTATTAAAAGATGCGTACAAAATCAACAGGCAGAAAAAAAATTAATATCGTAACTCTCGGTTGCTCCAAAAACGTTTATGATTCCGAAGTCCTGATGGGACAGCTGAAAGCAAACGGAAAAGAAGTGGTACACGAAGACCGTGGGGATATTGTAGTCATCAACACCTGCGGATTTATTGATAATGCGAAAGAGGAAAGCATCAACACTATTTTGGATTTTGTGGAAGCCAAAAATCGGGGAGAAGTGGAAAAAGTTTTCGTTACAGGCTGTCTTTCAGAGCGGTATAAACCGGATTTGATAAAAGAAATTCCCGATGTTGACCAATATTTTGGGACAAGAGATTTACCGATTTTATTGAAACATCTTGGTGCAGATTATAAGCACGAATTAGTTGGAGAACGTTTAACCACAACTCCGAAACATTACGCATATTTGAAAATTTCCGAAGGTTGCGACCGTCCTTGTTCGTTTTGTGCAATTCCTTTGATGAGAGGCGGACATACTTCCACGCCGATTGAAAAATTAGTCGTAGAAGCCCAAAAATTAGCCAAAAACGGTACAAAAGAGCTTATTTTAATTGCTCAGGATTTAACGTATTACGGTTTGGATATTTATAAAAAACGAGCATTGGGAGATTTGCTGAAGGAATTAATAAAAGTAGAAGGAATCGAATGGATTCGCCTGCATTATGCCTTTCCGAGCGGGTTCCCGGAAGATGTTCTGGATATTATCCGTGAAGAGCCGAAAGTGTGCAATTATATCGACATTCCTTTACAGCACATCAATTCAGAGATTTTAAAATCAATGAGAAGAGGAACAACACACGAAAAAACCAATGCCCTTTTGGCAAAATTCCGTGAAAAAGTTCCCGATATGGCTATCAGAACCACTTTAATCGTCGGTTATCCCGGAGAAACGGAAGAGCGTTTTCAGGAAATGAAAGATTGGGTTCGGGAGCAGAAATTCGACAGACTCGGCTGTTTTACCTATTCTCACGAAGAAAATACGCACGCTTATCTTCTGGAAGACGATATTCCGCAGGAAGTGAAAGAAGCGAGAGTAGAGGAAATTATGGAATTGCAGTCGCAAATTTCTTGGGAAAAAAATCAGGAGAAAATAGGGCAGGTTTTTAAATGTATTTTCGACAGAAAAGAAGGTAATTACTTCGTAGGAAGAACGGAATTTGATTCTCCGGACGTGGACAATACCGTTTTGGTTTCCGCCGATAACACTTATATCTCGAACGGCGATTTCGCTTATGTGAAAATTACATCAGCCGAAGAATTCGATTTGTATGGAGAATTGGTTACGGAATGATAAAAATTAGGCTCTGAAATTTCAGAGCTTTTTCATTGTGTAATTGGTTGATTTTAAATGTGTTTTGTTTTTGAAATTTTTATTCCGCTAAAAATTTTGTTAAAAAAATTAACATTTTAACCATTTAATTAACTCTTTTTAACACGGTGCTTGAATGTATTTACAGCAAAGCGATAACAGAGGTTGTTAAGATTTATTTATGTTAAATTTAACATTTATTAACAAATGAATGGTTCGTCAAAATTATGCCGGAATAAATTTGCACCATCAAACCCCAAAATATTCAAAGTGATGAAAAGAGTAATTCTCGTAATCATAATGATGATTTCAACCTTAGGTCTTTATTCTTTCAGCAATAATAAGACCAATGATGCGAAAACAAGTTTTGCATCTTACTACCATAGCAAGTTTAATGGTAGAAAAACAGCCAGCGGTGAAATTTTTGACAACAACAAGCTCACTGCCGCAAATCTGAAACTACCTTTCGGAACGATGGTAAAAATCACCAATCTGAGGTCCGGAAAAAGTGTAGTAGTACGCGTGAACGACAGAGGTCCTTTCCACAAATCAAGAAGTTTTGACCTTTCTCAAGCCGCGTACAAAGAAATCGGCGACCTGAAATACGGAACAATGCCGATTGAATATGAAATTGTCGACGAAGATTAAAAATTTATGATTCAAAAAAATGCTTCCTCAAATCGGGGAAGCATTTTTTATTGATATCCTTTCAAATTTTTAACGAATATTTCTGAATAAATTGGAAGTTTTCAATTTGGCTTTCTCCAAATAAAACCGTCCAAAAGGTAATGCGTAAGCTGCGGAACGACCAGAAGCGGAACCAAAACAGAAAGCCATTCCGAAGAAATATCCACAGAACGGATTGAAAAATGCTCCTGCCATACCAATATCTCCCAGAAAAATTCTTCAAAAAAGGCCAGCCCGATAATAATTCCTATAAAAAGTAAAATCCCGAATCCGGTTTTAAAAACCGAAAGATTTTTTAAAACGTTTCTGTCCTTTTGTTTTATTTCACGGATGTAAATCAGTGCGATGTAAGGAATTCCGTGCGAAATAACATTCAGAAGCGTGAAAATCAAATCATTGTTAAAATATACGATTCCGAAATACCACGACAAAAGAGTTCCCGTAATCAGCGTATTTTTCGAAATGTTAAAGGTTTTTGTACGAACAAACTGAGCAATGGTTTTCACAATCCAAACCGCGATAATCCCGAAATAAAGAACCGTAATGAAAGGAACATAATCCGGAATATTCTGCATCCAGCCAAATTCATTTTCCACAAACCAGGTAAATTCTTTCGGTGTTTTAAACCAATAAAGCATCGGATAAATGGTTGCCGAATAAATCGTAACCGAATCCCAGAATTTTGAAAATCCTTTGTTTTCAAATCTTGCGTAAAGACGCATAAAACCATATTGCTGACGGACAAAATGAAACACCGCCACCAAAGCCAGAACCGACCAGAAAACCAAACTTCCGAACTGAAAAAGAACAAGCCCCGAAACCAGACTCAAAGCGGGAATCCCGAGATAAAGCCATTTTCTTTTCTGAAATTCTTCCTTTATAAAATACGTTTTGAAAAGCGTCGAATAAACGTGAGCTACATCCACAAAAACAATCAGAATCAGCCACGTATAAAAAGAATACCGGTTTTCCAGCGACTCGATTTCCCGCTGAAACAGAACCACGAAAAGCAACACCAAAAAAGGAGGGGATAGAATAAAAATCCCGTCTGTTTTCGCATTATATATCCAAGGTTGTTTCATTATTTTTTAAGCATTTTTTCCGCCGTCTCGATTCCCTGATGAAAAGCCTCCTCAAAAATAGAAATTCCCGACAAATCGGAATGTGCAAAAAAGATTTTTCCGTTCATCGGTTCGCCCGCTTTTCTGCGTTCTTCCCCGAAAATAAAATTCGGAACAGGCGTTATCATTCCGTGTCCCAATTTATGAAAACTGATTTCCAAAAGGTAATTTTCGATTTCCGGATGTGCGGTTTTCAGTTCATCGAGCACCATTTTTTTCAGTTCCTCATCTTTCATATTCAACAGTTTTTTTCGTGCTTTCCCACAATCGCTTGTTGAAAAACTGCGGTAATAAGTGATGACTTTTTCCCCGACAATCTGATTGAGATTCTGATGCTGGTCGTTAATATATCCCAAACCTTCCGCTCCGAAAATCACATTGTCCCACGCCAATCCTTCTCCGCCTCCAAACTCGTTTTTCAATGTCAAAGTCGCCAGAAGCCACGGAACATAATTGAAATTTTTGAACGTACGGTTTTTAAAAATATATTGATTTACAAACTGAGGCGTTGCAAAAAGCACCTTTTCGGCAATGATTTTCTTTGAAATTTTCTTTTTATCATCAAAAACCAGAACTTCTGCCGATTGTTCATTTTGGGAAACATCATACACCAAATGGCGGGACAAAAATTGTTTCCCGACCGATTCGGAAAGGTGTTTCGCCAGTCTTGCATTTCCTTCCGGCCACGTAAAAACCTGACTATGGCGGTTCGTTGCCCAATTATTTTTTCGTGCCGAAAAATAGTGAATCCCAGCCCAAGCTGAAACGAAATCAATACCCAATCCGTAATCGTCTTTGCAGGAATAATCCAGAAACCAAAGCAATTCTTCCGATTTGAAATGATGAGAATTTAGCCAGAATTTAAACGTAACAGCTTCTAATTTTTTCGCTTCCTCTGTCACTGCGGATTTCCGGACAGGAATATCAAACCAGTATTTTCCCGATGCATCTTTTTTGGTTCGGAAGTCATCCATTATTTTGAAAAAACGGGCAAATTCGTCTTGTATTTCCTGAGAAGTTCCGTTTTTGGGAACGAGTTCGTTCTGCCATTCGTTGCGGAAAAAAAGCCGTTCTTCCTGCGGAAAAGTAAGTTGCTCATCATCAAAAACAGGAAGTCCGTTCTCATCATCGCCGAGATAAATTCCGGAATCTTTTAAAAATTCAATCAGTTCAGAGTCTTCTTTGTTGGGAATCGGAAGATAATGTGCTCCGAGCGGAAATTTTGAAAACCGGTTTTCTCCATTGGACGAATTTCCTCCTAAGTGGTCTTCCATTTCAATAAGAAGAAAATCGCTTTCGTTATGTTTTCGGAAATATCTGCACGCGGAAAGTCCTGAAATTCCTCCTCCGATTACCAGAAATTTTGTCCGGATTTCTTCCGTCGGTTTCGGAAAATCTTTTGCCCAAAGCCGATGTCCCAAAATGTAATTCGTCCCCGTGATTTTTACGAGAAAAGATTTTGCGGTTTGCTTGCAGTATTGTAGAAACGGCAGCATCATTCCCGCCCAAAACAGCGTTTTCAGGAATGATTTTCTGGAAATATGTTGCGGATTCGAAGCCATAATTTTACTGAACTTTCCCCCATTCTTCATCAAAATACCTCACAAGAATCTGATTATCCAAACGGTTTACTTCTACATTCTCAACTTTCATATCCTTACTGAAATACGACATCTGCCGGAAATCGTAATCGTAAAATTTCAGACCGGAAAGTTTTCGCTCCGGCTGACCATTCACAGGCTCGAATGAAGCCAGAGAAAATCCCCATTCCCCAAAACTCGGAACGTAAGCGTGATATGCCGTCACGAAAGGAAAAACTTCGTTTATCGTTTTTTCGATACACCAGAACGATTTCGGGGCAAAATACGGCGAAGTGGTCTGAACCACGATTTTGGTGTCATGTGTTGTGATTTTTTCCAATTCTTTATAAAACTGCAAAGAATACAATTTCCCTAAACTGTAATTGGACGGGTCAGGAAAATCAATGATGATGACATCGTATTTCCGGCGGTTTTCTTTTATCCAGATGTAAGCGTCTTTATTAATCACTTCCACTTTTTTGTCGGAAAGGGAACTGTTATTCAGGCGTTTCATCGTTTCATTATCTTTGAAAAAATTTGTCATTTCTCCGTCCAAATCAACCAAAGTAACTGTTTTGACCTCTTTATATTTTAAAACTTCCCGAACTGCAAATCCGTCTCCGCCTCCCAAAACCAAAACGTTGGAAATCTGTTTTGCCATAGACATTGCGGGATGCACCAAAGCCTCGTGATAACGGTATTCATCGGCGGAAGAAAATTGGAGATTATTATTGAGATAAAGCCGGAAATCTTTCGCATTTCTCGTTAAAACAATTCTTTGATAGGGCGAATTGTTGGTGTAAACGATATTTTCTCCGTATAATTTTTCTTCAGAAACAGCCAAAATTCGGTCTGAAAAAATGAACAGCAAAACCAAGCCTATAAATGCTGAAAATGCTTTGATTTTAAGAAAAAACGGTTTTTTCAAATCTTTTTTAAGATAAAAAATCATAAAAACGGCTATCGAAACATTGATTAATCCGAAAAACAAAGGCGTTCTCACGATTCCCAGATTAGGAATCAGCACCAAAGGAAACAGAATGGAAGCCAGCAAAGCACCGATATAATCAAATGCGAAAACATTGGAAACCAAATCTTTGAAAGCCACTCTGTCTTTCAGAATATTCATCAGAAGCGGGATTTCCAGACCGACCAGACAGCCCGTAAGAAAAACAAAAAGATACAGAACGACCTCAAAATGATGAATGGTATTGAACAGCAGAAACAGCACCACAGAACTGATTCCTCCGACAATTCCCACCAGAATTTCAATTTCCACAAAAGTATCGAGAAGGTTTTTCTTCACAAATTTTGCGAGATAGGAACCCACTCCCATTGAAAAAAGATAAACCCCGATAATGAACGAAAACTGTTTTACGGAATCGCCCAAAAGATAACTCGCCAACGCTCCCGCCACCAACTCATAAACGAGTCCGCAGGTTGCAATGACGAATACGGAGAAAAGCAGAAGCAGCTCAAACGGAATCCGTTTTTTATCCATGAATCGCGGCACTGATAATGATGGATATTCCGATAATGAACGCCCCGAAAATAATCGCCAAAGCGGTATTGTTGTTTTTTGAAATTTCCTGCCACGTTTTTTCCGGAGTTAATTTTTCAATAACAACGTAGCAGACCAGCAGAATCGCGATTCCTAAAAAAGAGTACAGCACCGAATTGAGTATCGGCAAATAATTAAAATCTCCCATTTTATTATTTTTTTATTTATGATAATACCGGTAAACCGATGTTCCGTGTGAGCGGTATCGGGTTCCGTCTTTATATTTTTCCGTTTTGGCACAGTCGCAGAACTGATTTCCCGTATAAGTAAGGTATAAATACCATACAAGAAAAAATGCTCCCAGCATTATCAGCCAAATATTTCTGCCTATATATTTTAAACTGTTTTTCATCTGCTTTTAATCTGCATAAGGTGAATTGTTACTGTTTTCCCATTTCGATTTATCGAAAATATATTTCCACCAATATCCCGCAATAGTAAGAACTGCCATTATTCCCAGAATGATGAAATAATTCCAGAAACTTACCGGCTGCCAATAGGCTTTTACCGTAAAATCAGGATTGAATGTGTCCGTATCCGGTAAAGTTGCAGAAAAATCGGGATTATTTTTCTTAAACTCCTTAGCCGCTTCCAATTCTGAGTATATCTGAGGATTATTGATTTGTAAATTTTCCAGATTATATGAGGTTTTATCGGAAGTTGATAAATCCGTTACATCAACAAATCCGTCGCCTGATAAAAGGTAAGATTTCGTTTTGTCGGGAGAATAGAAAATCTCTCCTGTCGGCTCTTCATATCCTTGCTTTTGACCGGAAATCCGAAAATGATATTTTCCGGAAGCCACTCCGCAAAAATTGAAATTTTCATTTTTACTGCCTTCTTTCCAGCTTTCGCCGCCTTCATAGCCGTGATATTGCTCAATGTCTTTCGAGGTGTATTCAATTTCATTGGTTTTTTCATTGACCAGGCTGACTTCAACATTTGCCCACGAATTATCAACATCAGAAAAAAGTTTGACTTTAAGCGGAGCAGAAGCACCTTTCAATTCAAATGATTTTGAAATCAGTTCTTTTCCTCTCACAGCATCAAACCGGACAGATTCATTGAAAACCTCATAATTATCCCTGAAAACGGTGTTGTAAAGCTGAACAAGGCTGATTAGAAGTGCCGAAATCGCAAAAATATTGACCATTTGCCTGACATTGAAATAAAACGGCTGAACAATCCCGATTCCTGAATAAAACGGCATATAATCAGGCTTGAATGCTTTTTCTATCTTCGATTTCGGAATATGCTTTCCCCAGAAAAAACTGCGTATTTTGCCGTCTCCTTCTATGGAAACCATTTCCGTTCCATTGACAAACTCTTTATAATTAGCAAGTTTGAAATTTAGTCTTTCTTCAAAAAAACCTGCCGCAGCGTCTATATTGGAGGGCGTAGATTCATACCAACGGTATTTTTTTCCTTCAAAATCGGCGTACCATTTAAAATCTTCCAGAGGTTTTTCTTTCGGAAACAGCATTACCCAATGTCCGTCACTTTCACTTAAAAACGCATCGTTGTTATTTTTATCTTTCAGATAATATTCCCTCCAGAATGTGGAAGAGCCGTATTTCCGAACAACAATTCCTGTAACAAAATATTCTACACCGTCAATGATACCCTTGCTGTTGGTATCGAGAACTACATTTTCCGTCGGTTTTTTAAGTACCTTTTTTGATTCGTTTTTTCTTACATCAATCAAATTTGAACAGGAACTGCAAACATATTCTTCAATGCGAAAATTGAGAGTATGCTTGTTTTCGGTTTTGCAGACAGGACAGATGTAGTGTATCATTTACCGGCAGATTTTATCTTGTTGAACAATTTCTCCTCCAAAATAATCTGCAATTTCACGGGCTATTTTTTCGACTTTTTCAGAATTATCATTGATGTAATTGCACAAAAATAAATCAAAATTCAGCAGTTGATATTCCGGCCAGGTATGAATACAGAGATGTGATTCCTTTAATAATATCGAAACCGTAAAACTTTTATTTTCAAAAATATGCTGTGCTTTTCCCACAATATCGGCATCATTTCTGAGCAATACCGATTCCGCAAAAGCAATAAATCCGTCACAATCCAAAAGCAGATGCTCTGAAGACGTTTTCAGAGTATATAAAATGTGCAGTCCTTTGTTATAAGAAAATTCCAACTCAGATTCAGAAATTTCGGATTGTTTCTTCAAATGTAAATAATTTTATTTTTTCGGCAAAAAAATCTCCGCAAGCATACATCTTGCACTTCCGCCTCCGTTCACTTCAATCGTATGGAGATTGGAATGAATAATTTCACAATATTTTTCAATCGCAGAAATCTGATTTTGATTTAAGGAATTGTAAGCCGTTTCGCTCATTACCAAAAATTTTTCTCCGTTTTTATTATGAACTTGCAGCATATTTCCGGCAAATTGCTGCATTTGTTCTTCGGAAATTTCGATGATTTCCTTTTCGGAAGATTTTATGGTTTCCTGTACTTTTTCACGTTCCAGTTCATCGTCGATACAGTCCAGACAAATTACGACAAATTGAGCCGCAATACACATCATCACGTTAGTGTGATAAATCGGAAGCCTTTCCGTTCCTGCCGTTTGAAACGAGTGAAAAACGATTGGTTCATAACCGATTTTTTTGCAAAATTCACGGAAAAGATTTTCATCTAAACGCAGAGAAACCGAACCATACGCTAATTTTTTGTCGTGGTCGAAAATCATGCTTCCCGTTCCTTCCAAAAATAGATTTTGGTTTTCGGAAGCGGAAATATCGTCGATTTCCTTAATCTCAAATCCGGCATTTTCTACAGCTGTCAAAACTTCGGAACGTCTTTCATCACGGCGGTTCGGTGCGAACATCGGATACAAAAACACTTTTCCGTCCGTTCCGAAACTTACCCAGTTATTCGGGAAAATGGAATCCGGAGTGTGAGGTTCCAAAGTATCTTTTACCGTAATCACATTGATGTCTTTATTTCTCAGCTTTTCAACAAAATTTTGGAACTCTTCCAATGCTTTTTTCTGCGTATCCTGATTTTCGGAATTCACCTGAAAATAATTGTTTTCAGCAGTTTGTGCATTGTAACCGAAAGCAATCGGCTCTATCATTAAAACGGTATCTGTGGTTTGCATAAGTTCAGAATTAAGAACAGCAAAAATAGAAAAAGTTCCGGCATAATGGATTAAACAGATTGAACTTTGATATATTATACAGGAATTAGAATCGTTTGAAGCTATTTTTCAGAAAAACTGCCCTGAATCAACTCGATATTCCGTTTCAATCCTGCAAATTTGGTTCTTTTTACCGGAGATTTTCTGAAAATTTCGGAGAACAGTTCGGGAGTAATATCCTGCCAATCCTCTTTCCGAAACTGCTTCATATAGATATTAGGATGAAATTTCGGCTGCTGATGAGGCAGTGAAAAACGATTCCACGGGCAGACGTCCTGGCATATATCGCATCCGAACATCCAGTCTTCCATTTTATCGTGGAAATAATCGGGAATTTCATTTTTCAGTTCAATGGTAGCGTAAGAAATACATTTGCTACCGTCCACGATTTTATCCGAAACAATGGCGTTTGTCGGGCAAGCATCAATACATTTCCGGCATGTTCCGCAATGGTCGGTGGTTTCGTGGTCGTAGAGAAGTTCAAGGTCGCAGATGATTTCTGCAAGGAAAAAGAACGAACCTTTCTGTTTGGAGATTAAATTGGCATTTTTCCCAATCCAGCCCAATCCCGATTTTCTCGCCCAGCTCCTTTCAAGCACCGGAGCGGAATCCACAAAAACCCTAAACCCGAAAGCTCCGATTTCTTCCTGTAGTTCGGAAACCATTTCTCTCAGAATTTCTTTAATCACTTCATGATAATCTTCACCGTAAGCATATTTTGAAATTTTGAGATTGTCGAATGACGGAATTTCTTCTTCGGGAAAATAGTTGTACATCAGGGAAATTACCGATCTTGAACCTTCCACAAGCAAACGAGGGTCAAGTCTTTTGTCAAAATGATTTTCCATGTAGGACATTTCGCCGTGATAGCTGTTGTTCAGCCATTTTTCGAGAAATCGGGCGTCGTCTTCAAGGAATCCGGAACGGGAAATACCACAGTTCTCAAAACCGAATTTCAGGGCTTTGCTTTTTATTATCTGCGTGTATTTTTCCGATAATGACAACATATTGCATTGCAAAACTAACATTATTTTATAAATTTGTTCCTCCTGAAAAGGACTAAACCTTAATATTTAAAAATAAAATTATACTTATGTCATTAACAGATGTTTTAAAATCAGGAAATTACGCCCTCATCGATGTCCGCGAACCATTGGAACTCGAAATGGACGGAGCGATTGATAATGCCCAAAATATTCCTTTAGGAGAAGTGGAAGAAAGAAAAGACGAATTTCTCTCCATCGATAAACCTGTAATTATTTTCTGCCGAAGCGGAAACCGAAGCGGAAAAGCGCTGGAATACCTTAATTCTCAAGGATTAAAAGAAGGCTATAACGGCGGTGGCTGGGCAGAACTCAAAGAAACTTTGGAAAATATTTAATCATTACGGAGCTGAAAAGCTCCTTTTTTTTGTATTATTTACCTTTTATGCATTTGTAAATGTTTTTCAAACGCAAAGATTATCAGCAACATAAACTTTAATCTAAGGAAACAAAGGCGGTGAATATATTCACAATGAAGCATACGCTTAAACAATCCGCCGCAGCGGAATCTCTTTGCTCGCTAAAATACGGGTTAATTAAAGTAAAACTTTGCGTTTATTGGATATTTTTCTCTAATCCTAAATGTACAACAGATACCATTTTCCCCAAAAAAACAACTCAAAAACTTCATTTTTTCCGCCTCATTTTTTCGTTAATTTTACTTAATTTAAAAATGTGAAAATCAATATTTTATACCGCATTTGAGGGTTCGTGCTGATGAGTATAAATTCCTTTTGGCACGATTTTTACAACCATTACCGCTGTAAAACCAAGTAAAAATTGAAATTATGAACATGATTAAGAAAACAATTTTGGCAGCAGGAATTATCTCTGCCGGATTAGTGAATGCTCAAAGTTCCGATATGAGAAATATGCTTAAAATCGGAGCAAATGTAGGACTGGCAGTGCCGTCAGAAAATGCTTCATGGGCAGCAGGAGTGGATGTTGCGTATCAGAATCTTGTAACTCCCGGTTTCGGATTGGGTATTGCTACCGGTTATACCCATTATTTCGGGAAAGAAAATGACGGAATTGAAAACAACGATTTCGGAGTAGTTCCCGTAGCTGCGCTGGTAAGAATTTATCCTAAGCAGACCGGATTTTATCTTGGGACGGATATTGGTTACGGATTTATCGCAGGAGATGACAAAGTAGCTTCCAATAGCTCTGTGGATCGCCCGGATGGAGGTTTCTATATCAAACCCGAAATAGGATATCATAATAAGGACTGGAATTTTGCCGTTCAGTATCAGAAAGTATTTACAGGAGACAAAGGGCAAATCGGCAATCAGGATTACAATGCCGGAAACCTGGGAGTAGGTGTATCCTACAATATTCCGCTCGGGAAATAATCCCGTAAACAAAGTACAGAAAGCCTTTCCGAAAATTTTGGAAAGGTTTTTCTTTTCCTATTCAAAACTTTTACTATATTTGAGAATAAACAAAATCAGTATGGATTCGAAATTCAATATGCCGTTATATTCGCCCGGCAAAAGCTGTTCAAAAGAGTTTGGCTATGTTATTGCCGACCTGCGTCCGAAGGAAAGTACGCTCGCTTATGCAGAATGCATGGGCGAAAAAGTGGAGTTATCAAAAGAAAGAAAATACGAAACCGAAAAATTTTCTTCCCTTGCGGATATCATCAGAGATTTTATTTCGTCAGAAGATCTTTCCGGTGTCAAGAGGGTTTCGGTGGCAGTTCCGGGTCCCGTCATCAACGGAAAATGCGAAACGCCGAATCTTCCGTGGATGCTCGATGCTGCTGCTCTTCAGCAGGAACTTGGTGTGGAAAAAGTCCATCTTATCAACGATTTGGAGGCTACTGCATATAGTTTTATGGAGTTCGACAAATCCCAGCTGGAAGTTCTCCATACTTCGGAGAATAAAATGAGGGGAAATGTGGCTGTTCTCGCCCCGGGAAACGGTTTGGGAGAAGCCGGAATGTTCTGGGACGGAGAAAGTCTCAGGCCTTTCGCAACCGAGGGCGGACACACGGAATTTTCACCGCGAAATGATTTTGAAGTACAGTTTTATCAGTTTCTGAATAAGATTTACGGAATCGTAACATGGGAAAATGTATTGTCCAAAGAAGGGCTTTACAACATCTACCGTTTCATGCGCGACATCGGAAGGCATCAGGAAAATCCGGAACTTACGGAAAAAATTCAGACAGAGGATTTCCTTTCTGTAATAGCGGAAGCCGGTGCTTCAAAACAAGACAGGCTGGTGAATCTCACCATAGAAATGTACGCCGAATTTCTGGCAAGGGAAGCCAATAATCTGGTTTTAAAATTAAAAGCCACCGGAGCATTGATTATTACCGGAGACATTCCGTCAAAGCTCTATAACCTTGTAAGTAAGGACAAATTTTATAAAGATTTTGTCATTTCCGACAGGATGCAGCATCTGCTGAAAGACATCCCGATTTATCTCGTCCGGAACGAAAAAGCAATCTTGCAGGGCGCTGCATTTTATGGAGCATTTATAGAAAATTAATCTTATTTGAATATAGAGAAAATGACGTAGGAAGCGGAGGCGTTAAGAAATTTTAGAAAATTGTTTAAAATTTCAGCCGGAGTTTCCAAGTCTTGAATTTTTGGTACTTTTCTTTCAAGACAAAAGTACAGGTAGTCAATTTTTATAGTTTGTTTTCATATCCTACATCAATAGGAAAATAATTTCAGAAAGTGTATTTTTGCAGGAATAAAATTTAAAATCAATGAAAAAATTAGCATTAGCATTTGTTTTAGTAAGCGGATTGAGCTTTGCTCAGGTGAAAAAAGTAGTAAGCTCCGATGTACACTGGTGGGGATATAAAATCGCAAAAACGGAATCTTCCTCCCACGATGGAACCGTTGACGTGAAATCAGGAAGCATCGTCATGAAAGGAAACACCATTGCTTCAGGAACTTTTGTTCTGGATATGAATACCATCAATGCGACAGACCTTTCCGGAAAAGGGCAGGTAAAACTCAATGCACACCTCAAGAACGGAGATTTCTTTGAAACGGATAAATATCCGACAGCAACTTATACCATCACTTCCGTAAAAAAAAATAAAAATAAGGACTATAAATTCCTTGTGAACGGAACTTTGACCGCGAAAGGGAAAACCTCAAAAGTTTCTTTTCCTGCCAATATTACCTACGAAAACGGAACTTTAACCATTACTTCTGCGAAATTCAGTTTTGACAGACAGAAATTCGATATTGCCTACAGTTCCGGCATGAAAGACATCGTAATAAAAGACGAAGTGGATATGCAGGTAACCATTACGGCAAAGTAATTTTTTTATCATAATAATCAATGAGCGGACTTTAGTCCGCTTTATTTTTTCTTCTTTTTTCGTAATTTTGAATCATGAAACTTTACATGGTAAGCGGTCTCGGAGCAGATTACAAAGTGCTGGAAAAATTAGAATTCAATTCCGGCATCGAAGTCAGTTTTCTGGACTGGAAAATCCCCGAACGGAACGAAAAATTCAGTCATTATATCGAAAGAATGGCGGGTGATGTTGATGATTCCGCACCGTTTCATCTCCTCGGATACTCTTTTGGAGGAATCGTGGCGCAGGAAATCAATCTGAGGAAAAAAGCAGAAAAAACCGTAATTCTGGGAAGCATCAAATCGCATAAAGAAAAATCCCGCCTCATCAAAGCCGGAGAACTCACGCATCTTCCGAAATATCTTCCCGAAAAAATTTTCAACGAAAAATCTGCGGTGGCGTATGGCTTTTTCCGAAAACTTTTTGACCCGAAAAATCCAAAAGTAATGGAATATTTCAGAGTGCGGAATCCGTATTATCTGAAATGGTCTATCGAGAAAATTTCAGAGTGGAAATTCGAGGAAAATCCCGATGTGATTCAGATTCTCGGAGACCGCGATATAGTTTTTCCGGTGAAAAATTCCCGTCCCGATTATGTGATTAAAGGCGGAACACACCTCTTTCCGGCAACGCGCCCGAAGGAAGTTTCTAAAATTTTACAGCAGATTTTTATCTGATTTTGCTTTTGAAGTAGTTTATTCTTTATCTTTAAAACCCGAATAAACCTTAAACCCTGAACCCTAAACCCTTATGCAGTCTATCTCTGTTTTTGAAATTATAAAAGTCGGCATCGGCCCGTCGAGTTCGCATACGATGGGACCCTGGAATGCATCCGAAATGTTTCTGGATTTTATCAGAATGGAACATTCCATTGCGGAAGTGAAAGAAATTTTTGTGGAATTTTTCGGTTCGCTGGCGAAAACGGGAATCGGGCACGGAACGGATATTGCCGGAATGCTCGGGCTTTCCGGTGAAAATTTCAGAACGATTGACACCAATCTCATTGACCAAAAAATTGAAGAAATTAAAACTTCTCAGCAGATAAATCTGGGTGGAGAAAAAATAATTCCGTTCATTTACGGACATCATCTGCTTCTCAATAAAAACAAAACGCTTGATTTTCACCCGAACGGAATGATTTTCAAAGCCGTTTTTGAAAATGGGGAAGAATTGTCTCAGGATTATTATTCCGTAGGCGGTGGTTTTGTGGCAACGAAAGAGGAAAATTCCATGGATACGCAATGTATCAGAACACTTTATCCCTGCCACAGCGGCAATGATATTGAGAAAAATATTCAGAAACTTGGATTGAATTCCGTTTCGGATTTGGTATATATGAATGAAGAAAGCTGGCGGACGAAAGAGGAAACAGACCGGCAGGCACTTTATATCTGGGAACAGATTAAGGAATGCATTTATAAAGGTATAAACAAGGAAGGGATTCTCCCCGGCGGACTGAATGTCAGCAGGCGGGCCGCAGAGCTGAACCGGAAACTTCTGAAAGGAAAAACGTACAGCAGTCTCAGCGAATGGATGCTGCATGTTTACAGCACAGAAGCGTCTTTCAATGATATTAATAAATGGGTGTCGTGCTTTGCTTTGGCAGTGAACGAAGAAAATGCAAGTTTCGGACGAATCATCACTGCGCCGACCAACGGCGCAAGCGGTGTAATTCCTGCAGTGCTGATGTATTCGCAGATGTTTACAAGGCATAAAGGCGATAGCAAAATCATCCGTTTTCTGTTGGTGGCGGGCGAAATAGGTACGCTTTTCAAAAAGAATGCGACGATTTCAGCGGCAATGGGCGGATGTCAGGCAGAAATCGGTGTTTCTTCGGCAATGGCAGCAGCAGGGCTTACGGAAATCATGGGCGGAACTCCCGCTCAGGTTCTCATGGCAGCAGAAATCGCAATGGAACATCATTTGGGAATGACCTGCGACCCGATTGCCGGATTGGTGCAGATTCCGTGTATCGAAAGAAATTCTATGGGAGCAATAAAAGCCATTACCGCAGCCAATATCGCGATTGAAAGCGACCCGTCGAAAGCGCGCGTAACACTGGATGAGGTAACGAAATCAATGTGGGACACGGCGCAGAGCATGAACGAACGTTTTAAGGAAACTTCAGAAGGCGGACTGGCGATTGCGGTGAATGTGGCGGAGTGCTAAGTTTGAGACTTTGCGGGAGATATAGAGAATTGGAGAAATTAGCGGAGAATGAGGAATTAAGAGTTAATTATTTATTAGCTTCTAATCTCGCTTCAAGTTCATCAATTTGTGATTGTTGGTCTACATATTTGTCGAACAATTCATCAACTTTATCAGCCAATTCTTTGACTGCTTCAATGAGAGGTGCTACAAGATTGGTGTAGGCAACAGTTTTGTATCCGTTGGCATCAGTAGTTTGGTGGTAAACTTGAGGACAACAGCGTTCACCTGCGCGGTAATTGCTCCTAAAAATGTAAGAAAAAGCGTCCATAAAATCATCGTCCGGTAAGGTCTGATAAAAGGACGGAGCTGTTTGTAAATTCCGATTAAAGTAACTGTTCTGTTGAAAGGTTTTGCCATGTTTTTTGGTTTGTCGTGATGAAAGTCGAAGATGAAGATACAAAAAAACCGCTATTATGCGGTTTTTAATTCTGATAAATCTGAAAATTATCGGTCTTCCAAAAGTTTTTTATAAAAACCACATTTTTGTTTTTTTACTAATTCAATTATTTCTGATTTTATATGAATATTTAATAAAAAAAATAAATAATTATTTCAATAAAAATTGCATATACGGAAATTTGTAATTAAGTTTGTAAAACATTAATATGATAAAAATGAAAAAAATAGTTAAATATTTTGTTGTATTTATTGCTTATAATGTATTAGGAGCAATAGTATGGTATAAACAAGATTTATTATTACCAATGTTTGTCGCTACATTCGCATTAATCAATACCTTTATGATGGATAGAAAAGAATCATTTCTGAATAATTTTATCTCAATTTCGGGAGTAATGATTGTCTGCGAAATAATTGTTTTATTCCTTGAAGGCTCATATAAACCAATTGCATTTCAATATATTGGATTGATGACTGCCTTAAGTTTGATAATATATTATCTTAAAAAAAATTATACTATTGGGAATAATCTCCCAGCATAATAAAAAAGGCGGTCAAAAAAAGACCGCCTTTTTATATCTATCAGAATCTATAAAACCGAAAACATTCCCCTCCTCCGGAGGGGTGGCAAAATTTTCTTTCTGAAAATTTTGACGGGGTGGTCACCTCGCAACCCGAACCTCAACTATTCCGCGTAAGAATAAGTCGTCAGATACCGCAGTTCCGGTCTGCCGAAAGATTCCGCTTCTTTTGATATTTCATCAAAACCGGCAGAAGAATCCAGATTCTTTTTCTGGAAAATAAAAGAATTATTGGCATTTTTATCCACTACTTCATTGAAAATAAATTCAATTTCGGAATTCGCCAGCGAGGCAAAGCTGATGTCTTCAAAACCGTAGAACAGCCTCAGATTATCCAGACTTCCGAAATGGTCTTCCGCAAAACGCTGAAACTGCTCTTTCGTATCGAAATTTCCAGCCCAGATATTGTAAGCGTATTCCTTCCTTTTCGGTTTGTTGAGAATATCCTGATACACAAAGTTTTCCCCGAGATACGCCTCCCGAACCTGCGGGTCGTTGGCGAGGTCTTGCGGTAATCCTTCTTTCAGAATGCGTCCTTCAAACATGATGTAGGTTTTATGCGTAATCGCGAGTGTCTGCTGTACGTTGTGGTCGGTAATCAGGATTCCGATATTTTTGTCCACAAGACTTCTCACGATTTTCTGAATATCTTCCACCGCAATCGGGTCTACTCCGGCAAAAGGCTCATCCAGAAGAATAAAATTCGGGCTTGTGGCAAGACAGCGTGCGATTTCCGTTCTTCTCCTTTCACCTCCGGAAAGCAAATCTCCTCTGTTTTTCCTCACGTGCTGAAGTGAAAATTCCTCAATCAGCTCATCGCATTTGATTTGCTGTTCCCTTTTGGAAAGTTTGGTTAACTGAAGAACGCCCAAAAGGTTTTCTTCCACAGTCAGCTTTCGGAATACGGAGGCTTCCTGCGCCAGATAGCCGATTCCTTTCTGCGCACGGCGGTACATTGCATCGGTCGTGATTTCTTTATTGTCAAGGAAAATCTTCCCTGAAGTAGGCTTCACAAGACCGACAATCATGTAGAAAGAAGTGGTTTTCCCGGCACCGTTAGGCCCGAGCAATCCGACAATTTCACCTTGTGAAACTTCTACGGAAACACCTTTTACCACTTTCTTAGGGCCGTATTCTTTAATTAAATTTTCTCCACGCAGAATCATACGGGCAAAGATAAATATTTTTTTTTCAAACCATTAAGAATCATAAAGCGGTTAAGAACATTATGCTTCTGATTTTTTTTAAGATTTAGATTAATCTATATTTTTGCCAGTGCTTCATTGGTGGTGTCATTGTTGATGATTCCGTTGGTAATGATTCCGTCGTGTCCGTAAACCGTCTCTTTCACAAGGTTTCGGATGCTTTCGTTCGTTCCGAGTCTTCGGTTTCTTGAATAAATAATCATTTTTGGAATACTATTTGAATTTAATCTGGTACAAATTTACTTATACATTTTTGAAATAAATGTTGTGTATTAAATTGATTTTAAATATATTTGCGTATCTATACTATCAAGTGTACATTTATATGAAAAGAATTTTATTTTTTATACTTTTTACCGGTTTTATGTCAGTCTTCAGTTCGCTGAATGCGCAGACGTTGAGAGAGCCGGCATCATCATCTCAGAAATCTGATGACGGTGTGATAGTAGCATACCCTAATCCTGCGAAAGATTTCATCATCGTGAAATCGAAAGATGCCTCGCTGAAGATTAAGTCGGTGGCGTTCTATACCATTTTGGGAATGCAGGTTTCGGAAATGAATGTCAATATGAATTCCGCAGAAATCAAGCTCGACAGGCTGAAACCCGGAAAATATCTGATGCGCTACACATTGAGCGACAACACACAAAAAGTAACACAGATTATAAAACAATAAACACCCTGAAAACTCTCAGGGTTTTTTTTTGAAGTAGATTTTTCAACACTCTAAATTTTTCTATCCATGCGGGACAAGATTGTAGTTATCGGAGGAGGATTTGCAGGACTGCAGTTTGCCAGAACACTCAGCAATCAGACTGATAAAAAAGTGATTGTGATTGACAGGGTGAATCATCACATGTTCCAGCCTCTTTTCTATCAGGTGGCATGCGGGCGTATCGAGCCTTCCAATATTTCTTTTCCGTTCAGGAAAATTTTTCAGCGTTCCCGAAATGTGCAGTTCCGGATGACGGAAGTGCAACAAATCGTGCCGGAAGAAAGCAAAATCATCTGTTCGGAAGGAACTTTTACCTATGGCAAATTAGTGATTGCAACCGGCTGTAAAACCAATTTCTTCGGAAACGAAAAAATGGAACGCCTGGCTTTCGGAATGAAAAATACGCAGGAAGCCATCAGTATCCGTAATCATGTCCTTTTGACCTTTGAAAAACTCATTATCGAAAAAAGCCGCAGCGACGATGGAAACTGGAATATCGTCATCGTGGGAAGCGGTCCTACGGGCGTGGAACTCGCAGGTGCTTTTGCGGAAATGAAAAAAGATATTCTTCCCCGCGACTATCCGCACATGAATTTCGATGATTTGAAAATTATATTGGTAAGCTCAACGGAAAAACCGCTGAATGTGATGAGCGAAGAAGCACAAACACAGTCGGAAGCCTATCTGAAACAGCTTGGCGTAGAATTTCTGAGCAGTAAAAGAGTAACGGATTACGACGGCGACAGGGTTTTTCTGGAAAGCGGAGAATCCATTCCGTCCAACAACGTTATCTGGGCGGCGGGCGTAACAGGAAACACGATTCCCGGGCTGGAAAATGCCAAAATCGTGAAAAACCGCTATACCGTTGACCGATATAACCGCATAGAGGGTTATCCCGACATTTACGCCATAGGTGATATCGCCTATATGGAAACGCCAAAATATCCGCAGGGACATCCGCAGGTTGCCAACGTAGCGATTAATCAAGGTAAAAATCTTGCTAAAAATTTAAAAGCCAACGATAAAACAGAGTGGATAGAATATGAATATGAAGACCGGGGAAGCATGGCAACCATCGGAAAGCATCGTGCAGTGGTAGATTTGCCGAAATTCAGATTTCAGGGATTTTTTGCATGGTATTTCTGGATGTTTCTCCATTTGATGCTGATTCTTTCTGTGAGAAACAAAATCGCCATTTTCTTCAACTGGATGTGGAGCTATTTGAATAAAGATTCTTCGCTGAGGCTCATCATTCTTCCGACTAAAAAGAACAATACCGAACAATGAGAATTGATATCATAAGCGTTCTCCCAGAACTGATGGAAAGCCCGTTCAAAACCTCCATTCTGAAACGTGCAATGGAAAAAGGACTGGCAGAAGTGCATTTTCATCAGCTCCGCGATTGGGCGAACAACAAGCATAAAAGAGTGGACGACGAACTCTACGGAGGCGGTGCCGGAATGGTGATGATGATAGAGCCGCTCGACCTCTGTATTTCCGAACTGAAATCTCAGCGGAGTTACGATGAAGTTATTTATTTAACTCCCGACGGAGAAACCCTCAACCAGAAAATCGCAAACACACTTTCCGTAAAGGAAAACCTGATTTTCCTCTGCGGACATTACAAAGGAATCGACCAGCGCGTGCGCGACCTGCATATCACAAAAGAAATCTCAATCGGTGATTATGTGCTTACAGGAGGAGAACTCGCTGCCTGCGTACTTGCCGATTCTGTGATACGGCTTCTTCCCGGAGTTCTGAATGACGAAACCAGCGCACTTACGGACAGTTTTCAGGACGGACTGCTTTCTCCGCCCATTTACACAAGACCCGAAGAATACAAAGGTCTCCGTGTTCCGGAAATCCTCCTGAGCGGAAATTTTCCTAAAATCGAGGAATGGCGCCATGAGCAGGCTCTTAAAATCACGAAAGAAAAAAGACCGGATTTGCTGTAAAACTGCTGTTGTATAATTATTGTTGAACCTTAAATCTTATTGATTTTGAAAGAACTTTTCATGTTCTACAATGTAGAAAACCTCTTCTGCCCTGACCCTGAAAAGGTTCACAAAACAGACCCTACTCCTTCCGGTCTTAGTAACTGGAATCAGTACCGATATTCCAACAAAATTCATAAAATCGCACATGTTTTTGAGCTGGTAGAAGCACAGTACGGAATGCTCCCCGCCATTATCGGATTGGCTGAAATACAAGGAAAAGAAGTGCTGAAGGATCTCCTGAATCGGGATGTTTTTCACAATTACGGCTATGTGCATTACGATTCTATGGACGAGCGGGGAATTGATGTTGCACTGCTTTACGACAAAAATAAAGTTCATATAGAATTTTCCGAACCGATTTCCTACACTTTCAAAATCGAAAACTCCGATGCCTACGATACTACACGAGATGTCCTTCATGCAAAAGTTCGTTTTTATGATGAAATTCTGAATGTTTTCGTTCTTCATCTTCCCTCAAAAAGAGAGCAGGACATCAACCGCCCGAAAAGAGCCCATATCCTCAAGGAAATAGGAAATAAAATCGGAAATCTTTTTACCGTCAAAAACGAAGCAGTGATTGTTTTGGGCGACTTCAATGAAAATCCCGACGATGAGATTATGAAAAATTTAACGTTTTACAAGGATTTTAATAAAATTTTAACTAATCCTTGGCTGGATTTGTATAAGAATAATAGTTTTTCTACGTTTCACTATAAAAGTGGTCTGCTTTTTGACCAAATTTTGCTATCGGCTCAATTTTTTAAACCCGGTTTCTTATTTTCCTTTAGGAAAGCAAGTGTTTTTAATCCCGAAAAAATAAGCAGTTGGGACAGAAAATTTACCGGAAGACCCTTCAGAACGTATGCAGGAACGAGATATTTGGGAGGTTACAGCGACCATTTTCCTGTCATCACAGAATTGGAAAAAAATATTAATTAAACAAAGAAATAAAGATAAATATTAGAAGTTATGAAAACAGAAACAAATGTAGGCTATCGCTTGGACGATATTGATAAGCAAATCGTCTATATGCTGATGGATAACGCTAAAACTTCATTAGCATACATCTCCAAACATGTGGGAATTTCCACAACAGCTGTACACCAGAGAATCAAAAAACTGGAACACGCCGGAGTTATTGAAAATTCCGTATCGTTTTTGAATCCTAAAAAAATCGGATATAAAGTTGTTTCTTTCATCGGAGTATTCCTCGACCAACCGAGCCATTATAACGATGCCATCAAAGCACTGAATGACATTAATGAGGTGGTAGAAGCACACTACACAACCGGAAACTACACCATTTTCCTGAAAGTGCTTTGCAAAGACAACGACCATCTGATGGCAATCCTGAACAAAATTCAGAAGCTGAAAGGAGTAACAAGAACGGAAACGTTTATCTCTCTGGAACAAAGCATCAACAGGCAATTAAAAGTCTGAAAAAATTCAATACAGTATTGAAAAAGCACATTGCAGATTGTAATGTGTTTTTTTACCTTTTCAGGGCAAACTCACACTTTTTCAATGACTTTTAGCAGATACTCGTTGTCATAATTTAAAAAAGCGTATTCATAAAAAAACGTTCAGAATTTCTGAACGTTTTTTGTTTATTGCTTCTGCTTACAGCGTAAAGCGTATTGCTTATAGCTTTTTTACATCATTCCCGGCATTCCGCCGCCCATCGGCATTGCAGGTTCGTCTTTTTTCACTTCTGTGATGACACATTCAGTGGTCAGTAACATTCCGGCAACAGATGCTGCGTTTTCAAGGGCAACTCTCGTTACTTTTGTCGGGTCGATAATTCCGGCTTCAAGCATATTCACATATTCGTCGGATTTTGCGTTGTAACCGAAATCGCCTTTTCCTTCCGCTACTTTCGCTACGATTACGGAACCTTCTCCGCCTGCGTTGGCAACGATTTGTCTTAGTGGTTCTTCAATCGCTCTTTTCACGATTTTGATACCGGTATTTTCGTCCTGATTTCCTCCGGAAACATTATCCAGAGAAGCGATTGCTCTTACCAAAGCAACACCTCCTCCTGCAACGATTCCTTCTTCAACAGCGGCTCTTGTTGCGTGAAGTGCATCATCAACACGGTCCTTTTTCTCTTTCATTTCCACTTCGGAAGCGGCACCAACGTAAAGAACGGCAACTCCGCCTGCTAATTTAGCCAGTCTTTCCTGCAATTTTTCTCTGTCGTAGTCGGAAGTTGTAGTTTCCATTTGAGCTTTGATTTGTGCTACTCTTCCTTTGATTTTCGCTTCATCTCCGCCTCCGTTTACAATTGTTGTGTTGTCTTTGTCGATAGAAACTTTTTCGGCAGTTCCCAACATATCCAAAGTAATGTTCTCCATTGTGAAGCCTTGCTCTTCGGAGATTACCTGTCCTCCTGTCAAAATTGCGATATCTTCCAGCATTGCTTTTCTTCTGTCCCCGAATCCCGGTGCTTTTACGGCAGCGATTTTCAGAGAACCTCTCAATTTATTTACCACCAAAGTTGCCAGTGCTTCTCCTTCTACTTCCTCAGAAATGATTAAAAGGGATTTTCCGCCTTGTGCAACCGGTTCAAGAACAGGAAGCAATTCCTTCATTGAAGAGATTTTTTTCTCTACCAAAAGAATGTATGGATTGTCTAATTCCGCAACCATTTTTTCAGGATTTGTTACGAAATAAGGTGACTGATACCCTCTGTCAAACTGCATTCCTTCCACAACATCAACAGTTGTATCAATTCCTTTTGCTTCTTCAACAGTGATTACGCCTTCTTTTCCCACTTTTCCGAATGCTTCTGCGATTAATGAACCAATCGTTTCATCGTTGTTTGCTGAAACAGATGCTACTTGTTTGATTTTATCGTTTTTGTCTCCAACGGTCTGAGATTGAGATTTCAAATTTTCAACAACAGTCGTTACCGCTTTGTCGATTCCTCTTTTCAAATCCATTGGGTTTGCACCTGCTGCTACGTTTTTCAGACCTTCTCTTACGATTGCCTGAGCCAGAACCGTTGCGGTAGTGGTTCCGTCACCTGCAATGTCGTTGGTTTTGGAAGCCACTTCTTTTACCATTTGTGCTCCCATATTTTCCACTCTGTCCTCAAGCTCGATTTCCTTTGCTACGGAAACTCCGTCTTTGGTAACGTGCGGTGCACCGAAAGATTTTTCGATAACTACGTTTCTTCCTTTCGGACCTAATGTTACTTTTACTGCATTTGCCAATGCGTCAACCCCTCTTTTCAGGGCGTCTCTTGATTCAATGTCGAATTTTATTTCTTTTGCCATTTTTTTGTTGTATTAATGTATTAGTGTATAATGTATTAATGTAAAATTGGTATTCCGGAAAAAATCATTTTACGTGAATACATTTTACTTTTTACAATTTTTTATCCGATAATTCCCAATAAATCAGATTCCTTTACGATAAGATAATCCTTTCCGTCCAGTTTCAGTTCCGTTCCGGAATATTTGCCGTAAAGCACTTTGTCGCCTGCTTTTACCGTAAGAGGTTCGTCTTTTTTTCCGTTACCAACGGCTACTACAGTTCCTTCCTGTGGTTTTTCTTTTGCCGTATCCGGAATGATGATTCCTGAAGCGGTTTTTGTTTCGGCAGGAGTTGGTTCTACCAAAACTCTGTCTGCTAATGGTTTAAAGTTTACTGACATATTACTATAATTTTTAATTGTTATTCTGCCTCTGTTTTCTCCAACTTTATGCCAAGCGAATTACGAATTGTGAATTACGAATTACGAGTTAATTTTGGCAGATTTTCATTTTTTGATGTGAAATTTTGGCAGAAATTACATCAGCAGAAAGAAAAAATTCCGGGAAAAACCAATATCAAAAGTGATAGATTTTTCCGGAATTTGAGCTGTCTTAAATGTGTTTTTTTCTTGCAGATTATTTTTTCTTTTTATTCAGGCTATTGTAAATGTTGTGGATAAGTCCGTCTGCCACGGAAATTTTCGGAACGTGAATTTTCCCGATATTTCCCCAATTCAGTATGTTGTTGTATATCATCAGAGCCGGAACGAGCACATCTGCGCGGTCTTCGCGGATGCTGTATTTCACCATTCTTTCTTTCACGCTCAGGCTGTTGGTTTCTTTGAAGAATTTTTTAAGGTAAGATGCGGACATCGGTTTTCCGTCTTTGGTTCTGCTCATGGAAAACAGTTTGTTGATGTTTCCACCTGAACCAATGGCTACCACAGGTTTTTTGCTGGTGATTTTATTTTTGATTTCGTCTTTCATTTCTTTCCAGTGGGCATCGGTTACCAGATTATTGATGATTCTGATGGTTCCGATATTGAAAGAATGTTTGTATTTCAGCTTGCCGTTTTCATAAAATGTGAGTTCCGTAGAACCACCGCCAACGTCGATGTATAGATAGGCAGAGTTTTTGTCAAGCCCTTCTGCCACGTGGTTTTCGTAAATCAGCGTGGCTTCTTCGTCTCCGGAAATGATTTCGATGTTGATGCCTGAAGTTTTTTTCACTTCCTTGATGATTTTCTGTCCGTTTTTGGCATCTCTCATGGCGGAAGTTGCGCAAGCGCGGTAATGTTCCACGTTATAAATTTTCATCAAGTCGCTGAAGATTTTCATGGAATCTATCACCATTTTTTCGCGTTCGGCACCGATTTCTCCTTTCGTAAAAACATCCATTCCCAAGCGCAGCGGGATTCTCAAAAGATTGAGCTTGATGAATTCTGTTTTGCTTTTGGGAGCTGTTTTTACTTCGTTTATCAGCAGTCTTGCTGCATTACTTCCGATGTCTATGGCTGCAATAATCATGGTAGAAATGATTTTAATGAAATTCAAAGTTCGGAAAAAAATTTAGAAACAACGCCAGAAAACGGTCATTTTTCCTGAATTAGTCGCTCCTTAATAGAACGGTTTTACATCTAAAGCAGTAAATTTAGGAAGTAAATTTAGCCGGAATATGATGAATAAAAAATAGTCCAAAATATATTTCAATCATCTTTTTCAAAAACCAAGCGGTTGCTGCCATAAAAGGATTCATTTGAGGGACGTTTTCTCCCCAAAAAAATCTAAAGTCGTTTTCAGATGTCCGATAATCGGCTCTATTGCCGCTCTGGTTCTGGATTTACTGCGTTTTGTTTTTTTTTTTTGCATAATATTGCATCGGTCGGGAAAGTCGTATTATTTTATCTCGTTGTTTTTATTGTTTTTTTGTCTCGATGAATACTTCGTATTTCCTGGACTGTCGTGTCAGATAAAACAAATTTGGATATCTTATTTATTTAACTAATAATCAAATAGTTGATGTGTTTTTAAGGAGCGACTATTTAACTCAATCTTTGTGTTTATTTTTATTTTAAAATTTTATTAAAACGCTGATTTCCACTGTTCCACCATTTGAAAAAATCGTTTGTTTTCAAAGGTTTTGTTTCGGATTTTTTTTACGGGAAAAATTCCTTTTTCATCGGAAATCAGCAGGATTTCGTCGGCTTTCTGGCTTTCAAAGGCAATCATTTCCGACGGTTCTACTTCTGCGAGATTATTTTTATGAACATACGTGATGAAGTTTTCCATTAAAGGAGAAATGTACGCACCTTCCGTCTGCTTCGGGACTTTCAGGGATTTTCCTTCCAGAAAAAGGAGGTTTCCGCTGATGCTTCTTGCGATTCTTTTGGAGGGATTGAGCAAAATCACATCATCCAAATCGTTTTCTCGGGCATAAATTTCTGCATACATATTTTCAGGACAGTGAACACGGATATTGCTTAAAAGATGAGTGTTGACACTGATTTCTTTAATCAAATCCATTTCAATTCCCTGCCGGAATGTGAGAACGTCTTCCTTTTCCTCAACATCAAAATAAAAAGAAACCTCCGATTTATAAAGCGGTTTTTCGCCTTTTTCGCGATACGCCATAAAAGTGATGATTCCGTTTCCAATCCCTTTATTGATGAGGTTTTCCGTAAAAAGATTCTGGAAATATTCAAGCGTATAGGAAAGCGGAATATTCATTCTCATTTTCCGCATTGAAGCCATGAGGAAGAAATAACATTCCTCCGCCATAATCAGTTGAGAATTTCTGATAAAAAAAAATACTTTCACCGCATCACCGTACAAAAACGCACGGTTTAACGGACTGAAATTATCTGATGTAAAAACAGGTTTGTTCAAAATGAAAATTTAAAATTGACTTTATAATTTCCTCACCCCTAACCCCTCTCCAAAGGAGAAGGCAACTGATAGGAAACGCAAAATTTAATAATTAATTTGATTAAAAAAAATGAACGAAAAAATTCGTTCATTAGGTTTGATTTATGAAGCTCCGAGCTTGATGCGGAGATTCTCGATGAGGTTTTCCCAATACAGCCGGTTTTCATGTTCGTCTTCGGGTTCACAAAAATCGGTGATGTTCAGGGAAAGGTCTTCGGTAATTTCATCGATTACGATGGTCATTTCGAAGTAATTTTTGGTTCCTTCATCTTCTTCCCAACGGAAACGGACAAAACTTTCAGGCTTATAACGAATAAGCGTTGCTTTTTCTTCAGGACCGCCTCCCCAGCTGAAATAGAAATCATCACCTTTTTCCACCACTTCATCCGCAAACCATTCGGAGAGTCCTTCCGCACTCGCCAGATATTCATACAAAATCTCCGAAAGACAATGCATCGCAAATTCATACTGCACTTTCTGCTTCGTCATATTATTTCTATTAAAACGCACGCAATATATAAATTAATTTCTTAAAAAACCAATTCCTAAAAACTAATTTTTAGCAGTCCTTCTGCAGGATGCCTGTATATCAGCAAAAGAGAAAAATTAAAAAGTTTTTTTTGAATTTTGATCTGTATGAAGAATAAACCCTTTCAGAGTTCAAAACTCTGAAAGGGTTGCATATTATATCATCTTAAAATTCTACGCGCCGTAAGGAATCCAGATATTTTTTATTTCTGTGGCGTGTCGCAGGAATTCTTCGCCTTCGCCTTGGTTGGAATCCAGCCAATTTCTGTATTTCCCGAAATTGACCCAAGTTCGTTTCATACTTTCGGAAGCGAGAAATTCAATGTCTTTGCAGGATTCTTTTTCTCCGAAATACCAGATTCCGTCCACATCGTAATGTTTCGCCATTTCTTTTGCGAGTTCGTCTTTGTGTCCGGTTACGATATTGACAACACCGCCCGGAACATCGGACGTTTCCAAAATTTGGTAAAAATCCGTTGCGGAAAACGGATGCTTTTCGGACGGAATTACCACGACCTTGTTTCCTGTTGCAATCGCAGGAATCACGGTTGAAATAAATCCCAAAAGCGGATTTTCATCGGGACAGACAATTCCCAAAACACCGATGGCTTCGGGCATTGCGAGCGTTACCATTCTTTGCGTTGTGGAATGAACTTGTCCGTCATATTTATCAGCAAAAGCAGCGTAAGTGTAAATTCTTTCAATGGATTTTTCCACTTCTTCTTTTGCGGAATCCAAAGATTGATTGGTCATCTCTGCGATTCTCTCCGCAAATTCTTCGCTGCGAACTGCCAGATTTTCAGCGATATAATAGAGAACCTGCGCTCTTGCGTGTCCTGTCATCGCTGCCCAAGACTTTTCGGCGTGAGCCGCTTCCACCGCATTTCTGATGTCTTTTCGGTTTGCTTCGGACACTTCGCCGATGTATTCGCCAAACGCATTTTTGATTTCCAAACTGTAACCGCCGTCAGGTCTTGCCTGTTTTCCGCCGATGTATAATTTGGAAGTTCGGTCAATCGTTTCCAATCTTGATTCCGGATTCTTTTTACTTGTTTCTTTTTCCTTGTTTCTTGTTTCTTTCACGGCTTTTGGCGTGAAAGGTTTTGACAAAAATTCGTCTTCAATTTTCGGTTTCATATATTCATACAAACCTTCTTTTCCGCCCTCTCTTCCGAATCCCGATTCTTTGAATCCGCCAAATCCTGCGGAAGCATCAAACTGATTGGTGCAGTTAATCCAAACCGCTCCTGCTTTCACTTTCGGAGCAATATCCAAAGCGAGATTGATATTTTCCGTCCAGATACTCGCCGCCAATCCGTATCGGGAATTGTTTGCCAAAGCCACCGCTTCGTTGTGCGAACGGAACGTCATCGTTATCAAAACAGGTCCGAAAATCTCTTCCTGCGCAATCGTTGCCGAAGTCGGAACATCGGTAAACAAAGTCGGCGGATAATAGAATCCGTTTTTCGGAACGGCGTTTTTTGCCTGGTAGATTTCGCAGCCTTCGCTGATGCCCAATTTTACCAATTTATCAATGGTTTTAAACTGCGTTTCGTCCACAATCGCACCCATATCAATCGCTTTGTCCATCGGGTTTCCGACACGGAGTTTGGACATTCTTTTCTTTAATTTTTTATAAAATTTTTCGGCAATGCTTTCCTGAACCAACAAACGCGAACCGGCGCAACAAACCTGACCCTGATTGAACCAAATCGCATCGACAACACCCTCAATCGCCGCATCCATATCGGCATCTTCAAAAACGATGAACGGCGATTTTCCGCCGAGTTCCAGAGAGATTTTCTTTCCGCTTCCGGCAATTTCTTTTCGGATAATTTTCCCAACATTGGTAGAACCCGTAAAAGCGATTTTGTTCACATCTTTATGATTGACCAAAGCCGTTCCTGCAACCGTTCCTTTTCCGGTAACGATGTTGAAAACACCTTTCGGAAGCCCGACTTTTTCGCAAATTTCTGCAAAAAGTAACGCCGTCAAAGACGTATATTCCGCAGGCTTGAGAACGACTGTATTTCCCATTGCCAGAGCAGGAGCCACTTTCCAGGCGAGCATCATCAGCGGAAAATTCCAGGGAATAATTTGCCCGATAACGCCGACTGCTTTGTACTCTTTCAGTTCGGTATCCATCAATTTTGCCCATCCGGCGTGATGATAAAAATGTCTTGCGACAACCGGAATGTCAATATCCCGGGTTTCACGAATCGGTTTTCCGTTGTCCAACGATTCCAAAACAGCAAAAAGCCGAGAATGTTTCTGAACCTGACGAGCGATGGCGTAGAGATATTTTGCGCGTTCAAAACCGCTCAAACCCGACCAATTCGGGAGTGCTTCTTTTGCGGCTTTCACGGCTTTGTCCACATCTTTTTCATCGGCTTCGGCGAATTTTGCCAAAAATTCTTTGTTCGCCGGATTGTGGGATTCCATATATTTTTTGGAATTGGGTTTCGTCCATTCTCCACCAATGAACAAATCAAAAGTTCTGTTTTTAGATTCCAGAAAATCCACAGCCGGGGCTGCACTTTCCGGAGCGGGACCGTAAACCATTGTATCGAATATTTCTTTTATTTGCATTCTATTTAATGATTGATGAATAATTACTCTCTTATTATTTTCTCAGAAACGGTTTGTCCGTTTTCTAACTGTATTTTTAATAGATAATTTCCTTTTGGTATATCCAAAACCGACATATCTTTATTACTAGTGTTTCTAATTAATTTACCATCTATTGTATATAATTGTAAAGAAGTGATTGTTTCTTTGGATTGGATGTTAAGTCTGCCTTTTACAGGGTTTTCTATAGTTACAATGCTTTTAACAGAAGTTTCATTGGTATTTAAATTATCTGAAGCTAACTTTACGATCCAATAACCATAACCACCATAGATATTTGTATTATCTCCAATACCAGATTCGGAATAGCCAGCTATAATATAACCGCCATCAGCAGTTTGGTGGACTGCATTTCCATAATCATTTTGACTACCTCCCAAGGATTTTTGCCATTGGATAGCGCCACTACCACTGAGCTTCACCAGCCATGCATCATTCTTTCCTAGGTTTCCTGTGATATTGCCGTCTAAAGAAGTTGATCTTCCCACTACAATATAACCTCCATCTATGGTAGGCTCGATGGCATTTGCTATATCCGTATAACTTCCTCCTATAGATCTTTGCCATTGGAGCGTCCCATTACTATCGATCTTTACAATCCAGTAATCGGACGTGTCATTAAATCCTTCATAGTCACCTCTATAAGAATAAGTATATCCTGCTAGTATGTAGCCTCCGTCTTGGGTACACTGTATAGATTTTGCATAATCCGAGTCATTGCCTCCCAATGCTTTTTGCCATTGTATTGTGCCGTTGCTATCTAGTTTCACAATCCATGCATCATCGGTATAGGTACCGTGGTTTCCAGTTACATCGCCATCATTAGACTGAGTAGATCCCGCAATAATGTAGCCACCATCTGTGGTGAGTTGGATAGCATTTCCATAATCATATTGACTACCACCCAAGGATTTTTGCCATTGAATACTACCATCTGAATTTAGTTTTATCACCCAAGCATCATATTGACCGTGATTTCCTGTGATATCTCCATTGGTAGAATCAGAATATCCTGCTACTATGTATCCTCCATCTGAGGTACATTGTATAGCATTTGCTCTATCTTCACCATTGCCTCCTAATGCTTTTTTCCATTCGATATCTCCGCTACTATTGAGCTTCACTATCCAGCAATCATACCCACGTGAATTACTAATAAAAGAATCTCCCGCTACTATGTAGCCTCCATCTGAAGTGGGTTTGATGGATTTTGCATAATCAAAAGAACTACCACCAAAGGGTTTCTGCCATTGGAGAGTACCTGTTGCATTGAGTTTCACTATCCAATAATTAGGATAATAAGCAGCACTAGATCCATTGTTTCCTGATACATCCCAGTTAGTAGATTTAGTATCTCCTGCTACAATGTATCCTCCATCTGGAGTTGGATGAATATCAAATGCCCGATCATCATTACTACCTCCATAAATTTTTTGCCATTGGATAGCCGGAGCTTGGGCAAAAGTTATTTGTGTAACGAAAATAAGAAACAGAAGAGCGGATATTCTTGTAGTCATTGTATTTGTAGTCATTGTATTTATAATAGAGTATTGTTAGATTTTGATTTCATCATTGTTGGATTTAGAATTCAAGGTTTAAAGTTTAAAATTCTCAAATTCTTTTTTTACGCCATCGGATGACGATAACTTGCGGAATAACTTCCTGTTATATAATGCTCTAATTGTCTTTCAATATCGCCGAGAAGTGAACTTGCGCCGAAGCGGAACAGTTCAGGGTTCAGCCATTCGTCGCCCAATTCTTCTTTGATTAAAATCAGATAATCCAAAGCCTGTTTTGCTTTCTGGATTCCGCCGGCTGGTTTGTAACCGACTTTGATTCCCGTTAATTCATAATAATCTCTGATGCAGCGAATCATTACCAAACTCACTGCTAATGTGGCGTTTACAGATTCTTTTCCGGTGGAAGTTTTGATAAAATCCGAACCTGCAAGCATTGCGACCCAACTCGCTTTGGCGACTTTGGTGTAAGTCGGGATTTCGCCGGTTGCGAGAATGGTTTTCATATGCGCATCGCCGCACGCCTCGCGACAAAGTTTGATTTCTTTATACAATTCTTTCCATTTGTTTTCCAAAACCAAATCTCGGGAAATGACGATGTCTATTTCTTTTGCTCCTGCTGCAACGGATTTTTTGATTTCGACCAATTTTTCTTCGAGCGAAATTTTCCCTGCCGGAAAACCTGTGGAAACCGCCGCAATCGGAATATTCGTGCCTTTCAACGCTTCTTTTGCGTAAGGAATGAGGTTGTGATAAACGCAAACCGCACCTGTCGTAAGGTTGGAATCTGCCATTCCGAGTTTTTCCAGAATGTCGTAACGAACGGGATTTTTCGCTTTTTCGCAGAGCCGAAGTACATTTCCTCGTGTATCATCTCCGGCAAGTGTCGTAAGGTCAATCATCGAAATCGCTTTGAGCAACCAAGCCGCCTGAAATTCTTTTTTCACGCTTCGTCTTCCTGCAAGCGTTGAAACTCTGCGTTCGACAGCACTTCTGTTTACCGAAATTTCGTCAAAATATTTTTCGTTGTAAGGAAGTCCTTCATTTCTTTCTAAGGCGTGAGAAGCTACGGTTTTTGAAGTTTTTTTATCCAAAACTTTAGTCATAAATATTTGATTTATAATTGATAAATTATTTTAAGGGCCTGTTTAAATTTTACCGAAATTTATTTTTATAACTCATAAAGAATGTCTTTGCTAAATTTTGATGCTCTTTTGAGCGTATTTTTCACTTCCTGTTTTCGATTTATCGCGATAAATATTCAAACACGAAGCAAAAAATCCATCTCAAAACAGCTATAAAAATTTTTCTCAATAAAATTTAAACAAGCTCTAAAATTGGGAGAGTAAATGTACTGAAAACTGTTGAATTGTAAAAATTTCCTGAAAGATAATTAAGGCAAACTCACACTTTTTCGATGACTTTTAGCAGATACTCGTTGTCATAAGCGGCTTTGAGCCTTTTTCCTTTGATTCCGTTTTTTGCGGATGTTTCGTTTTTGAGGAGGTTCAGAGCTATTTTTGAAAGAATTGAGAAGTTTTGAGCTGCATTTCCCTCTCTTTTTCTGGAGGCATTTTCTCCAAAGGCAACATCCAAAACCCAATGCAACTTATTTTGCCTCAGTTTTTTGTTTTTTTATTTTCGGAATCGGCGAATCTTCGATTTCTATTCCCCAATGCAGTCGGATTGCTTCCTGAAATATTTTTGCCGTTGCCTCTCTACTGGAAATATAGTACCGAACGGAGGTTTCCGTTAGGCAAATCGAGATAATTTCGCAGAAAATCTTCTTTTGCTTTGGCATAAGATTCCATATCTTTCCACGTTTACTCATCTTTTTTTATTGATTTTTTTGGTATTCGTGATTGCTTCGCAGTTCCGCCGCACAAATCACCGAAATTATTCCGATGAGCAGGATGTCTTCCAACTTGT
>JASGDB010000006.1:0-2948 GCA_049841315.1 Bergeyella sp.
TCTTTTTTTATTGATTTTTTTGGTATTCGTGATTGCTTCGCAGTTCCGCCGCACAAATCACCGAAATTATTCCGATGAGCAGGATGTCTTCCAACTTGTGAAGTTTGTTAATATCGCTTCTTGGGTCGGTTATTTGACCGAATATTGACCTTAGTTTATTTGTTGCTTTCATAATAATATAAATATCTGATTATCAGATAAATATAACCATTTTCATCCAAATAAACAAAGAAAATATATTAAAATTTAACAAAAAAAACACTACTTTTTTTAATAAAAAGTGTGAGTTTGCCTTGGTTTATGATGTAATTAATTTCTTCAATTATTCAAAAATCCCTATTTTTGCAACCTAAATTTTTCAATGAATGAACGTTACAGCAAAAAATCATGATGATGTAAGCGCATTGCTTACCGTGACTATAGAAAAGTCTGATTATAAGGATAAAGTGGAGAAACAGCTTCACAACTTTGCAAAGAATGCACAAATCCCGGGATTCCGAAAAGGAAAAGTGCCGATGAGCATGGTGAGAAGACAGTATGAAGCAGGAATCGCATTCGAAGAAATCAACAAGCAGGTTTCCGAAGCGCTGAACAATTATGTAGCAGAAAACAATCTGAAATTAGTAGGACAGCCTGTTCCGCAACCGGTGAACGATTTCAATCATAATGCAGACCAGCTTTCCGTAGATTTTGAAGTAGGATATGAGCCGAATTTCACGATTGACCTTTCCAAATATGAAGCTCCACATTATAAAGTAGAGGCTTCGGACAAGGAAATCAGCCAGTCTGTTGAAAATATGCAGAAGCGTTTTGCTGAAAGAGTAGAGCAGGATAAAGCAGGAAAGGATTCTTATATCTCCTTGGAAGTAGCTCAGGTTGTTGAGGAAGATGCAGAAGGAGAACACAACCACAAGCCGAAAAACATAACCATTGCAAAAGACCAGAAAGAAGCCTTTGATTTGGTGAAAAAATTGAAAAAAGATGAATCTGTAAACGTTTCCAAAGCTGATATTCAGGGGAATGAAGAGCTGGCAAAACAATTAGGTTTCTCTCCTGCAGAAGCAGAACACCTTCATCATAACGAAGTAAAAGTAACTGTAAAAGACATCTACGGACTGAATCTTCATCCGCTTGACCAGGAACTTTTCGATAATGTATACGGAAAAGATAACATCAAATCTGAAGAAGAACTGAAAGCAAGAGTAAAATCTGAACTTGATGAATATTTTCAGCAAAATGCGGATGTGCATTTCGTGAATAAAATTCTGGAACAGGTAACAACGAAGGAAGACGTTCAGCTTCCTGAAACGTTCCTTGTAAAATGGTTAATGTTCTCCAACCAGAATATTCAGAATGAAGCACAGGCAGAAGAAATTCTGGAAGCAGAGAAAAACCAGCTGAAATATCAGATTATCGAAGGAAAACTTTTGAATGATTACGACGTAAAAATCGACTACGCAGATGTTCTCGGACAGGCAGAACAGTTGGTAAGAAACCAGCTGGCAATGTACGGAATCCACCATCTTTCCGATGAGGAAATCCAGAAATATGCCGTAGAAATGCTGAAAGACCAGGAGCAGGTACGGCAGATTTCTTCCGATGTAGCAATGACGAAACTGAAAGATGTGATTTTGGAAAAATCAAAAAAGAAAGAAACGAAAATTTCTCACGATAAATTCCTTGAAGAACTTCAGAAATAATCATTATTGAAATAAAAAACACCTCCTGAAAGTACTTTCAGGAGGTGTTTTTTTGGAAGTTATTTATACTTTTTTTTAACCTATTTCAATATTCCCCGAATCTTATTGGCATTCCTGATAAGCTCCTCCAGATATTCATAATTCTCCTTTTCCAAGGCGGATTTGAATTTCCTTAACTGTGATATATGCTCGTTCAGAACATCCAGAACATTCTCTTTATTCTGTTTAAAAATCGGAACCCACATTTCGGGATGAGATTTCGCGAGCCTTACCGTACTTGAAAAACCCGAACTCGCCAGTTGAAAAATGGTATCTTCCTCTCTTTCCTTTTCCAGAACGGTATTGGCAAGCGCATAAGACGTGATATGCGAAATATGCGAAATATAAGCGGTGTGTACATCGTGGTCTTCGGCATCCATGTAAATCAGGTGCATGTCAAGGTTTTTCGCCACTTTTTTTACTGTTTCCAAAGCATCCGGAGCGGATTCTTCCTGATTACAAATCACAGCCGCTCTCCCCGAAAAACTGTCTGCCTGCGCAGATTTCGGCCCTGAATTTTCAGTTCCCCACATCGGGTGGAATGCGACGTAACGGCTTCGGTTCGGGTGGTTTTTTACGGCTTTGGTAATTCCGGCTTTGGTAGAACCAACGTCCATAATGGTCTGTTTTTTGGAAATAATGTCGAGGATATTGGGCAGGATTTTCTTTGCGGAATCCACGGGAATTGCAAGAATAGTAAGGTCGGAACGGCTCACAGCGGTTTCAAGGTCTGTTGCCTCATCAATAATGTTCAGTTCCATCGCTTCTTTCAGGTGCTGTTCGTTCCTGTCAATACCATAAATAAAGTCTGCCAGTTTCTTTTCTCGGAGCTTCATCGCCATTGAGCCACCGATTAATCCTACTCCGATAATGCTGATTTTCATAGTTCAAAAAAAAATTAAAAAACCCCGCCGAAAGGACGAGGTCAGTATGTTTGCGCATAAGAATCCTAATCCTTTTCAGAGGGTAAAATTCCGTAATAATATGTGTGGTTTCCTAATTTCATAATACGAAGATAGAAATTAATTTTTAGAAACGGTTTACATTTTACCGACAAAAGTTTTAGAAACTGTTTAAAAATTAGGTTCTTCGACAAAAACTGTGGATTTTAAAATTAACATTTATCTATAAATTCTCAATTCCTGTTCTTTTGTCTTGAAACAAAAGAACCAAAAGTTCAAGACTTGGAAACTCGGCTAAAATTTTAAA
>JASGDB010000007.1:0-4646 GCA_049841315.1 Bergeyella sp.
CGTTTGTTGAAAACAAAATTTAGTTTTTGGGAAGTGTATTTTTCAAACTGCCTGTCGGAAGAAACGAGCGTTAGTTTTTCGCTTATGGCGTGAGAAATAATGGCGTGGTCGAAAGGGTCGTTGTGATTTTCGGCTATGTCTAATTTTGTTAAAGTAATGCCGTGTTCTTTTACAAAAGGGAGAATTTTTATGCCAAACTCTTCTTCAATGGCTTTTGCCATTTCGGTTGATGATTTGTATTTTTTGCTTTTTATCTTCCCGATACGGAAAAGTTGTGTCAATTCTATCAAAGAAACAGAACTCATAAACAACAAACTGGAATAATCTTCCAGAATTGCTCTTGTATCAATATCCGTATTGTCGTAATTGTTAGACAAAACAAAAACAACGATATTGGTGTCCAATAAATACCGCATTGTTATTATTTTAAAACGGCTCTCATATCCACAATTTCAATAGGCGGATTGTCTTTGTTTGCCAACATTGCCAACCAAGTTTTAGAGTATTTTTTCTTCGGTTGCTGTTCTTTTTTTTCTGTGGTTTTTTTTGCTTTTTTATCTTTTGCTTCCATAACGATTTGATTTCAGACAAAATTACAAAAAAAATCTTTGCCGTATCAAAACCGAATGTTATTCGGTGGCTATTGTTGTCAAATCCCTTCCGGTTTTTTGAGCGTTTCAGCGTTTGTTGAAAACAAAGTTCAGGTTTTGAGAAGTGTATTTTTCAAACTGCCTGTCGGAAGAAACGAGCGTCAGTTTTTCGCTTATGGCGTGAGAAATTATAGCGTGGTCAAAAGGGTCGTTGTGTCCGTTTGCTATTGTCAGCGTGGACAAAGTGTCGGCGTGTTCCTCAGAAAACGGCAGAATTTTTATAAACAAATCTTTTTTTACGGCTTGCACCAATTCGTTTGCGGTTTTGTATTTTTTTGATTTTACTTTACCAATTCGGTGCAATTGCACAATTTCCATAATAACGACAGAACTTGTATTGAGTTGATTGCCATAATCAAAAACGAAACTCTTTACATCGGCCGAAATTTTGTCCAATTCCCCGAGAAGCAAAAAAATAGCAATATTTGTGTCTAATAAATAGCGTTCCATGGAAAACTATTTTAGCACTGCTTTCATATCCAAAATCTCGCCTGTTCCGACATTTTTGAGCGCAGAAAGCCAAGTTTTAGAGTATTTTTTCTTCGGTTGCTGTTCTTTTTTTTCTGTTGTTTTTTTTGCGGTTTTTTGTTTTGTCGTTTCCATAACGATTTGATTTCAGACAAAATTACAAAAAATTTCTTTGCCGTATCAAAACCGAATTTTATTCGGTGGCATATTCCTGCAAAACGATATGTAATTCCCGGTTTAACATCAATTATTTTTATGCAAATGTAGTAATCAATTCCCTAATCTGCATAAATTTTTGTGATTTTTTTGATAAACGGCTACTTAAATACGATGATTTCAGGCTTTTGTTTTTATGCAAATATGGTAGTCAATTCCACAATCTACATAAATTTTTTACACTGATGAACAGATAAATAAGATTAATAAATCTTTTTTAATTTTTTGAGCAATACAAAACCCACCCAAAAACACCCCCACAACTCCCTGATTATCAACCACCATTTAAGTTGTGATGTTTTTGTGATGTCGATTTTTTGGTGGTTTCTGCCCTTTTCCGCTACATTTCGGGCGTAAATTAATTTAAGATGAAAAAACTCATTACATTTTGCTTGGCGATGGTGGCGTTCGTTTTCGCCCACGCCCAAACCCCAGACACAAACGGCATCGTCTACGTAACACCGACAGGCACAGGTAACGGCTCTTCGTGGGCAAATGCCACGTCCGATTTGCACAATGCCATTCACGCCACGGGCGTTACAAAAGTGTTTGTTGCCATTGGCAATTACAACGTAGGTGCAAACAGTTTCGTGATGAAAAACGGTGTGGAAATCTACGGCGGTTTCGACCCTACGAATGGAATAACTACTTTGGCCCACAACCGTATTTTACCCAACAAAGGAACTGCCGAAGGCTCGGTTCTGAACGGACAAAACACAAGACCTGTCATCTGGAACGTATTTACTTCCGCAACGGCATTGGATACAACCGCCGTTTTGGACGGATTTACCGTAATGAACGGACTTAGTAGCGATGCTTACGGAGGTGGAATTAGAAACGTTTATGCTTCGCCAACGCTCAAAAATCTTGTGGTAAAAAACAATACCGCTTATTCAACAGGAAGCACAGCAGGCGGCGGTATATATAATGAGGATTTTTCTTCGCCTGTGATTACCAATGTCATTATCAAAGGAAATACGGCAAGGTTAGGAGGTGGTTATGCTTCACTTGACAGCAGTTGTGAACCTGTTTTAACCAATGTTTCGGTCGTGGATAATATAGGGAATGATGCAACACAATACGGAGGTATTTTTGAATACGGAAAGGCAAAATATATTAATGTAACCGTTGCAGGTAACACAGGAAAACAATGCCGTATCAATCATAGCAGCACAAAATTATACAATGTGATTGTATTGGGAGATAATGCCTTCGGAATTACCACCTTAACCAATGTTCACAATTCGCTCATACAATATAATACTTCTACCACCAACAACAATCTCGATGCCACAGGCATTACCCCAAGCGATATTTTTACCGACACCGCAAACGGCGATTATACCTTAAAATCTACTTCGGTTGCCATCAATGCAGGCAGCAACGCTTTATATACCGATTTGAGTGCCGCTACAACCGATTTGGCGGGCAATCTCCGCCTTTCGAGCCAAAATATCGATATGGGTGCGTATGAATTTCAATCCGTGATTGCTCCCGATACCGACGGCATCGTCTATGTAAAAGAAACCGCCACAGGCAACGGCACAGGAAGCAGTTGGGCAAACGCCACCCACGATTTGCAGGGTGCCATCAACGCCACCGGAACGCAGCAAGTATATGTCGCCACAGGCAATTACGATGTATCGGCTACGGCAAGTTTCGTGATGAAAAACGGCGTGGCAATCTACGGCGGTTTCAACCCCGTAAACAACACCACCGATTGGACTACCCGCACTTTGCCCAACAAAGGAACGGGCGACGGCTCTGTTCTGAACGGACAAAACACACGTCCTGTAATCTGGAACGACAACAACGGACTGACCAACACCGCCATTTTGGACGGTTTTACCTTGATGAACGGATACGGAACTTACGGAGCCGTGTATAACCACTATGTTGCCCCAACGTTCAACAATCTGGTCATCAGAAACAACCAGGCAACATTGGCAGGCGGCGGTATTTACAACCTTTTTTCCCCTATTGTGCTTAGCAATTCCGTTATCAAAAACAACACGGCATTATACGGCGGCGGCGTTTACAATAATAGTTCATCATCCGTATTTACCAACGTAAGCATTACCAACAATACCGCAACAATGGCAACCACAGGTGCAGGCGGCGGCGGAATTTTCAACCAACTTTCCAACCTCGCATTGACCAATGTGCTTATTGCCGGCAACAGCACCAATTTTCAGGGCGGCGGTTTCCGCAACCTTTCGGGAAATCCGGTATTGACCAACGTAACCCTTGCCAATAATACGGCTGGCGTAAATTATTCGGCAATGGAAGTGCAGGCAGGAACGCCCGAAATCAACAATTCCATAATTTACGGCACAACAACCGGCACTTACACCCCGCAATATTCATTAATAGAAGGCAATACCGCCACCACCAACGGAAATATCAACGCCACCAATTATGCACTTACCGATATTTTTACCGACACCGCCAATGCCGATTACACGCTGAAAAACGGTGTTGCCGTAAATGCGGGAAGCAATTCGCTCAATACCACCACAACAGATGTTATTGGTAATCTGCGTATTATGGCAACAACCATTGATTTGGGAGCGTATGAAAGTGCTTATGCACCGATTGCTCCCGACACCGACAACATTATTTATGTTGATATCAATGTTTCGGGTGGAAACGAAAGCGGAAACTCTTGGGCAAACGCCGTTCCGCAATTAGCCGATGCGATGAAATACGCAAGAGGACAATACATTGCCGATGCTACGGTTTATGATGCCACTCCCCTAAAAATTTACGTGGCAAAAGGAACTTACAAACCAATGTACAGCCCACGAAACAACTATTACACCATAGACGAAGGCAGAGATAACGCCTTTACAATGGTAAAAAATGTGCAGATTTACGGAGGTTTCGACCCTGATAACGGTATTGAGGATTTAACGGACACAAGAGATTACACCAACACGATTTTGAGCGGCGATTTGGACGGAAGCGGAACACAAAATACTAACGATGCTTATCACGTTCTCATTTCTTCGGGAGCGGTTGGAACGGCTTTGTTGGACGGTTTTACCGTTTCGGGCGGTTATTCTACATCAGCAGCTACCGGAAATGTCTCCATAAACAGCAATATAATTGCCAGACGTTTCGGTGGCGGAATGTGTAATTATTCTTCTTCGCCTGCTATTACCAACTGTAATTTTACCGGAAATACGGCTTCTTCCGGCGGCGGAATGTATAATTCTTCTTCTTTGCCAAGTGTTACCAACAGTCGTTTTACAGATAATTCGGCTACAACTTATGGTGGCGGAATGTATAATTCTTCTTCTTCGCCAACCA
>JASGDB010000008.1:0-2548 GCA_049841315.1 Bergeyella sp.
CATTTTCCGATTTGTTTTCTGAAACAAAATCCTCAAAAAGATTTCCTATTTTTCCGGTTTTCTCGGTTTCTTCAATCTTTTCAGTTTTTTCAGTTTTTTCAACTTTTTCAGTTTCAGTTTGATTTTTAAACTGTTCAATTTTAAGCAAAGCGTTTTCCAAACTGCCGTAAATGTAGTTTTCCAAACGACCGAAACGATTGGTTTTTTCTTTCGTTTCGCCTAAAATTTTTGTAGGATTAACCTCAAAATATTTGGAAATATCCTCCGAAATTTTCTGTGAATTTTTCTTCAGAATAATAATATCCGTCCCGATTTGCGTTCCCGAAAAAGCACCGATAGGAAGTCTGAAAGCGTTTGTGATTTCGGCATTTTTCAGATTATTTTGACGGTTCAGCCAACCCGACGGAAGCACCATTGCCAAAGTTCCGCCGTCTTTCAAAACGTCCAAACTTCGTTTTACAAAATAATCTTCGTATTTAGAGATTTTTGGTTCTTCGCCCAAACCTTTGTAAAGTCCACGATGGTCGCCATAAGGCGGATTTCCGATGATTAAATCGTATTGGTTTTGATAATTTTCAGGATTGGTTCTTAGTCCTTTTTCGTCAATAAATTCGGTTTCAAAAGAGCGGAGATTGATGTCGGTTTCAGGGTGAAGAATTTTTGCGATTTTCGCTGTGGTTTCGTTGATTTCAAAGGCGGTGATGTTGGTTTTTATTCCCAAATTTTTCGCTGCATTGAGAAAATTTCCCGTTCCAACGCTGGGTTCCAAAACGGAAATTTCATTTTTCCCTTTAAATTCATCTTTGATGAGATTCTGAACTGCCTCTACAATTTTTGAATCGGTGTAGTATTCATCGAGGATTCCACGACCTTCTTTTGCTGTTCCGCCACTTTTATATTGACCACAGATTTCCTTTAAATCATCTGAAATTTCCAGATTTTCTTTGAGTAAAATTTTCTTGTCGCCGGAAACAAAACAAGCTGCGGAAACCACTTCTGCAACTTGCTTGTTGGTCAGTTTCTGACCTTTGTATTGTTCAATAAGATTTTCTACATCGGAAATTGGTCTTCCTCTTCCTCCGTTTCCCAAATCGCTCCGCTCTGCGACTGCAAGTCCATTTCCAGCATTGTTGCTGCCCAAATTTTGTCCGCTTCGGTGATTTCCGTTTTGCTCGGATTGGCTGTTTTGGCGAGGTTCTCCAATGTTTCGTTCAGGTGTTTCCCGTTCCAGGTGCTGAGTTTCGGAAATTCGGTTGGATTCAGTTCTGTCTGCATTTTCTGATTTTTTTGGTTCGACTAAGTTAGGATTTTTCTCTTGAAAATTGATTTTATTTTGCAAATATCCGCTCAGATTTTGGTTACCGTTTTCGGAAATTCCGTACAGCAAACGGATGTCTTTGATGTTTTTATTTTTGAACTCCGCCAAAATTTTTTCCGTTGCGACATTTCCGCTTCGGTTTCCGTTTAAACAAAGAAAAATTTTACCATCGAAATTTTGAAATCTGTTCAAAAATTTCTTGGTATTTTCAATCGAATTTAAGGCAATCAAAGTCCTGTTGTTTTCCTGCTTATTGAATTTCAGAAGTTCCAAAAAAGATTGGGTATCGTTTCTGTTTCCAAAAACAACGAGTTCATTTTTACTTCCCTCCAAAACGGAAATATCATCAGAAACAGGGTTTAAAATGGCTTGGTTACTCACTTTTTCTGTTTTTTACAAAATGGTTGAAATCAAATAATTCTTTTGCCGAATCGTCCCAATTTTTTCTCGGAATGAGTTGGAGCGTTACGAAAATATCGGTTTCTTTGTTATAGGAATCAATGCGTTCCAATCTTCCGTGATAGTCTTTTTCAGCGTGTTTGTAGAGCGAATACGGCAAAATGGTATCGGTCGGAAAAACGTAAAATCTCGTGTAATTCCAAGGCGAATTAATTTCAAAACGCTTGTATTTTTTCTTGAACAAAACCGTGTCAGAAAGGTTTCTTCGGTTTCGGTAATTCGGGATTTCTTCTTTTGAAAAAATAGCTCCGTCTTTTTTGTTCCAAATTAAATTCGGTTTTTGCTTTTTGGAAATTTCCGAAAAAAGAGGTGTATTATTTTCCGTTTCGAGTGGAAAATACAGCGAATCTTTGATGAAATACACCTGTTTGTTGATTTCGGGAAACGTAAAATCGGGAACCAGCTCCACAATGGAATCTCCGGAATAATTGAGCTTTGATAAATGGAAACTTTGAAGCTGGTTCAAACCTTTCGATGCACCAAAATAAATGTTGGAAATGATGTCGATTCCGCCTTTTTCAGATGGAATTTCTTTGTGGCAGGAAATGCTTGCGAAAAGCAAAAAAAGATAGGGAAATAGAAAAATTTTCTTCATTTTATTTGTTTTAAAAAAGCGGCAAATCATTGGCTGACTTACCGCTTTCGGATTATAGGTCAGGTAAAATTTTATCGTTTGATGCTTTGCTCTTTCACGTTGGCTTTTTCGTGTTTTTCTTCATTTTCAATTCCCTGCAAAGGCTTATTGGTATTGATTCGGTTCATATCGTTGTC
>JASGDB010000009.1:0-3512 GCA_049841315.1 Bergeyella sp.
ATAGTAATTGGTAACGTTGGCGTTTTGGTCAATTTCCGTAGGAAGATTCAGAAAGTTATACGCTATCGCAGAAATGCCTTTATCGGGCATTGTGGTCATATTTCATTATTGGCACGAGCGGGACGCTCGCGCCAGCGAGGGGGCATTGACCAAAGTGTATTTTTTCTTAATCTTAATGCCGTCTGCACGGTAATAGTAATTGGTAACGTTGGCGTTTTGGTCAATTTCCGTAGGAAGGTTCAGAAAATTATAGGCTATCGCAGAAATGCCTTTATCGGGCATTGGGTCATATTTCATTATTGGCACGAGCGGGACGCTCGCGCCAGCGAGGGGGAGTAAAACAGTATAATTACGCAACACCATTGACATAGAAATCGAAAAACTTATTTTCTTTTAAATTTATTTTAATCTGCCAAAAATAACTACAGCCGTCTGTATATATGATAATATCTTTATTCCAATTATCTGGACAATCCTTTTTCCAAATAAAATTTATCCATATTATCTTATTTCCATCGGAATCAATATAGCCAACATATTGACGGTTATAATTATTAAGGTTTTTAGATATTTTTGGACATTTTTTACCAAAATTAGCGTTTGCCCTCTTTTCCTGTGGAATTAATATTGATACAAGTTTTTCTATTTGCTCAATTTCTTGTTTAGAAGGTGTAAATCTATCTTCTATACTATCTATAAAAGTAATTTCTTTAGAACTACTAAACACATATCCTTTAAAACATTTAAAATCTAATGAATAGCCATCATCAAGGTTTTTATTAAAAAAAGGTAAACTGAAAAATAATACTATAGTTAATATTGACTTCATAATCTATGGATTAAATACTTGTGGTATAATATTAGGAAAAACAATAGGTGTAACGGTAGGTGCTGGTCTTACAATAGGTGTAGGGCTACCATAATGGAAACCGGGATAAAATCTACTTTCGTGCACTCCATTAACTGTGTTTAGTAACTGTCCCTGCCAATTACCACATTACCTTATTTTGGTTCATATACATTTTCAGGATTCTTTAATTTTTCTTCTTCAAAATCCTTTTGCTCCCTCCTATTATATTCGATTTTTTGCCAATCCTTACTGTCTTTCCAGTACCTAATATCATCAATATTATATTTATCATCATTATTGTTAATGCTTGAAGACCTTTGTTTAAAATAGTAACTTCTTATTCTTTTTGATATATCTTCCATATCATATGAATTAGTGTAATTAGGACCAATCCAACTTAACAAAAAAGAGTCTTCTTGCTTTATTCCAAGATAGCAAGTTGCATTATAATACCATTTATACTTTTTATCTGGTATTAACTGCTTATTCGTTGGATTCTTTGCAATAATAATGATGGCAATTTTTTTATAATCCGGACTATACAAGATAGTATCTACTATTATTTGAGTGGATTCATCATATTCTTTAGAGTAAAAAGATTCTTGATGACTTTTTACAAAGCCTTGAATCTGAAGTACAATATTTGCGCTATCTGAAGAATATTTCTCTTTATTTATTATAGTATTGTTCACATATTCTTTGGGAGTTTCTTTATAAAATTTAAACTCATACCATCCATAAATGTATCGGAAGTAAAGGAATAACACTACTAAAATCACAAGAACTGCGACAATGATTATTTTCTTATTCATTTCTTATAATATTTAATGACAGGTCGTACATACCCATGACTTTCCATTCCACATATAAGTTCCCTCTTGAAGACTACTAATATCGTTGAAAAAAGTCTGTATAGAATGGTCTGTACTTTGTCCAGTATTTGTGTATATGTGATTTTGATCTAAATTTTGCTCATCTTCATTTGCTAATGTACGCCGCTGGCGCGAGCATCTTGCTCGTGTCCTTTTAATTTTTGGCACAAGCGTGGACGCTTGCGCCAGCGAGGGGTAGCTTCTAATAATTTCCCTGCTCCGTTCCAAAGATATTTCCCAATTCCTGCTGCTCTCCAGCCTGCACTTAATAACTCTCCACCTGCAAAAGACATTGGGGCTCAGTTTCCACCCGTTACCAACATTTACAACAAATACTGATAAAATTTAACATCTTTAATATGATACAGTATATGTCTTAGTTCTTCTCCAATATCCAAAAGGGTTTCTTCAACTTCAACTTCATTTAATTTTTTATTATAAAATAATGGGATTTGCTCTTTTATTTTGTTTAATGATTCTTCAATATCTATAAGAGCATTAGCTAACGTATCTGCCTGATTTTCATTAAATTTTGAATCCTCATTTACTTTACTATATTTCTCCAAATTATTAGTAATAGTCTTCAATTTTTCTAAATATTCCATATTTTATCTTTTTAACAAATCTTTAATTGCTTCTAATTGAGAATTGAAAGTTCTTATTTCTCTTTCTACTGAACTAGAAAATCCCCCACTTGCTTTAATTTGTTCTAATTTTTGCAAATGTTCAGCTAATCTCAATTGAATCTTTGATTGCGATTTTAAAATTGATTCTATTCCATTTGTTTCTAATTGTTTTTCAAATGACTTGAAAGTAGCATTACTATAAAGTTTAACTGCTCCTTCCACACTCTTCGGAATTGGAGTAACTTCTAATAATTTCCAAGCTCCTCTTCCAAGTCCAGTTGCAATAGATTTTACCATAAACACATCACTAACTGCCAATGCAGTATAAGCAGCGCTTCTCCAATAATTTCCGTTTTGGAAATGGTCTACCGCAGCTCTACCACTTCCCCAAATCGGTATCAAACTTTCCCATTCTCCTGGTTGACCAACACTGCTGTTACTATCATCACTTCTTAAATAAGCTCGATGAATTGTTAAACCTTGTATATCTCCTGCTATTCCAATTTTTGGCATATCTGTCCACCATTCTACATATCCATTACTATAATTATCAAAAAGGTAATTTATAGAATTATGGGTAGCTCCATTAGCCATAAAATAGTTTTGTAATCCGGCCATACTTCCCGTAGAGGAAGCTGTTAAACTTTCTCCGCCACCGCCGGCAGCATAAGAAAAACCTCCAATCCACTGGCTGTAATCCATACCCGACATCCGTCCGCCAGCCATTAGGTAGCTCATTATACCGCCGCTGCCCCAAGACATTCCGTTTATTTCTACCGGCTCCGTGGGATTGGCTACCAATCTTCCGTCCGGGTCGTAAGATGAAACAGGGTTGTTCATCACATACGCATACGGAGAATAAGAGTTGTAGCTTTCCGCCAACTGGTCTATGCCGTTCCATCTTGCGATGTCCGGTATATACTGTCTCCAACCGTAGTCATACAATCCGGTTTCCTGCAGTTCTTTGCCGTTGTATTTGTAATTGGTATAGCTGCCCTGCCCAAAGTAAGATGTTCCCCCTGTATTCAGGTGGTTCATCCCAAAGGGGTAGTAATCGTTTTTGTCAAGAACTTCTGCTCCGCCACCAGAGTTTTTAGTGTAAGATACTCTTACATTTCCAAGGTGGTCTTTGTACTGGTAAATATACAGATTATTTTGGTAATC
>JASGDB010000010.1:0-13609 GCA_049841315.1 Bergeyella sp.
GAACCAGATACCTTTTTCCTTCTACGATTTTGGATTTCTGCTGTTTGTACGGAATAAATAAATCTTTGATAATGCCCCAATCCATAAATGCACCGCTGGGAAGGCTCTGAACGCAGTTCATCACGGCAAATTCCCCCACTTCTGCCAGCGGAATTTCGGTAGTGGCTTTCAGCGTATTATCGTCCTGATACACAAAAACTGCCACTTCTTCGCCCGTTTCTTTGTCTTCGTGAATGAAAATTTTAGATAAAAAGGCTTTTTCGCCGAATTCATCAACTAATATCCAGCCCGAATTGTTTTTTTCTGAAATTTGTAAGGTTTGCGTTTTGCCGATGTTCATAGAATAAGGTTGAGGTTGAGGCAAAGGTAGTGAAATAAAAAAAGAGAAATTTTTGGTTTCTCTTTTTACCACTTATTAAAAACAAAATTAAGTTTTTGAGCGGTATAATCTTTAAATCTCCGGTCAGAGGAAACCATATTTACTTTTTGATAAATTTTAGCCTTTCCGGTTTTTCTGCGTTGCTATCAGTTTGTATAAAATAAACTCCCGGTTGAAGCTCGGTTACATTAATTTGTTCGTTTTCGGCAGTTCCGGATTTCAATAATCTTCCTTCGGTAGAAAATATTTTGAAATTTGTTTTGCTGTCAATTCCTTTAATATTTAAAACATCATGAGCCGGGTTCGGATAAATTCCCATTGATTTTTTAGCAATATCCTGCGTTCCCAAAAATATAAAATTTTGTGCCTGTGCTCCGCTGGTAGATTCATTAATACTAAAAGCCGGAGCAACAACATTTCCTGCGGTATAAGCGAGCAGAGGGTATTTTCGGATATTGTCGTAATACATAAACATTGTATTTTGAGAAGTACCTACATTCCCTATAAAAAGCATGGAAATATTCAGATTAATCACAATTTTTACGCGTAAAACATTGGGATAAGTCTGTGTTCCAATCAGTAGAGTTCCATAAGCGTCTGCTGTTGTATTTACAGTTCCGTTAAGGTTCAGATTAGTTCCGGAATAGACTGTAGTTCCCGCTGTTGTATCGGAAAAAGTATTTCCGTAAGCAGTAGGATAAGTAATGGCTGTTGCCGGATTGGTATTCAAATTTATCGTTGCCATACTGTTCGCTATTCCCACAATTTCCAGCGTTGTAGGATTTTGCTTGTAATAGATAGTGGTACCGTTTCCGTCATTATGTTTTATGGTAGCAGACGGAAATTCCGTAAGTTCAGCCGCAGTAAGAGCAGAATAAGTGTTCACGACAGCACTTCCCGCCGTTAAACCGGAATTTGAGAAAGTAACACCGTTCCCGACTGCCGAATTATCGACAGTTCCGTTCACAATCACGTTATTGACAACATCTCCCAAAACAGGGTCATTGAAAGATTTTGTGATGGTAGTCTGGGAAAACAACATCGTACTCAGCCCAAAGCTAAAAACCAGTAATTCTTTTTTCATTTTGAATTAATTTGATGGTAAAAATACAAAAAAAGCATTCATTTTGCTTGTATTTTTTTCAAATGTTTTGGGATTTTGGGATTTTTTTGAGGGTTGTAGAATAAAAAAAAGAGAAACTTCGGTTTCTCTTTATGCAAATTCTTTATTTTTATTCAACGAATATAGAAATTCGGGGGAAAAATCCGCACCGTTTTCCCATTCTATCGTCCACGAATTGAGTTTGAAATTTTTAAAATAATCTTTATTTCTCAATTCTTCAAAAATACCTTTGTCCAAATATTTTTCCAAATCAACAAGAAATTTTTCGCCTGTATTAAAGGTAAATTCAATTTTATATTCTGAAATATAGTCCGCTTTTGTAATCCAGATTAAACTCATTTTAAAATTATTTTAAAGGTTCTATGCTTTTCGGTAGTTCTCCGTTTTGGGCAAGTTCCCAGTTTTTCATCAATTCTTCTTTATGAAGTTCCATCCATTCAAAAACAAGTTTTAGTGCTTTTGATGTCATATTCCCTTCTACAATGCCGTCTTCAATCGTTACTACCGCTCTGTATTCTCCATAAGCAATATGAAAATGAGGCGGATTGTGGTCTTTGAAAAACATCTGAATAATGATTCCGTAAAACCTGCTGATTTCCGGCATAACTTTTTATTTGTGCTAAGTTAATAAAAATTTCAACAAAAAAGAGAAACCGAAGTTCCTCTTAATCTCTAAATATCTTAATCTTTTAATTTTTCAATCAAAGAATTACATATGAATCGCTCTTTTTCCCGTAGCATCAAGTGCGGCTTCTTTCACGGCTTCTGCGTAAGTCGGGTGTGCGTGAGACATTCTCGTCAAATCTTCTGCACTTGCACGGAATTCCATTGCGACAACGGCTTCTGCAATCAAATCCGCTGCTCTTGCTCCAATCATATGGAAACCGAGAATTTCGTCTGTTTTTTCATCGGCAAGGATTTTCACGAAACCGTCCGTATCCCCAGAAGCACGGCTTCTTCCCAATGCTCTCATCGGGAAATTTCCGACTTTGTAAGCAACGCCTTCTTCTTTCAACTGCTCCTCAGTTTTTCCGACTCCGGCAACTTCTGGCCAAGTATAAACCACGCCCGGAATTAAGTTATAATTGATATGTGGTTTTTGTCCAGCCAGAGATTCCGCCACGAAAACGCCTTCTTCTTCCGCTTTGTGAGCCAGCATCGCCCCTTTTACTACATCTCCGATGGCGTAAATATTGGAAACATTGGTCTGCAAATGGTCGTTTACTTTTACGCGTCCTCTTTCGTCCAAATCTACTCCTGCATTTTCAAGGGCAAGTCCGTCTGTATAAGGTTTTCTTCCTACGGAAACCAAACAATAATCTCCTTCAAAAGTAACTTCCTCTCCTTTTTTGTTTTTAGCCGTTACTTTCACGGAATTTCCGTTTCTTTCAACGGCGGAAACTGCTGTGGAAAGTTCGAATTTCATTCCCTGCTTTTTCAGAACTTTCTGCAATTCTTTGGAAAGCGAACCATCCATTCCCGGAATAATTTTGTCCATAAATTCAATTACGGTAACATCTGCTCCCAATCTTTTGTAAACAGAACCCAATTCCAGACCGATAACACCGCCCCCGATTACGAGAAGATGCTTCGGAATTTCCTTTAAATTCAATGCTTCGGTGGAAGTGATGACTCTTTCTTTATCTAAATCAATGAAAGGCAAACTGCTTGGTTTTGAACCGGTTGCGATAATGGTATATTTCGATTCGATGGATTCTGATGAACCGTCGTTTTTCGTCACTTTGATTTTGGTTGCGGATTCAAAACTTCCGACGCCTTCAAAAACCGTGATTTTATTTTTATCCATCAGGAAACTGATTCCTTTGGTCGTCATTTCCACTACTTCGTTTTTACGGGCAATCATTCTTGCCAAATCTGCTTTCGGCTCGCCTATAATAATTCCGAAATCCGCAAACTCGTGCTGTGCTTTTTCAAAATGTTCGGAACTGTCCAAAAGTGCTTTACTCGGGATACAGCCTACATTGAGGCACGTTCCGCCCATTGTCGGATATTTCTCGATAATTGCAGTTTTGAAACCCAGCTGTGCTACTCTGATTGCAGCAACATAACCACCCGGACCGGAACCGATAACGGTAACATCGAATTGACTCATTATATTTTTTTGTTTAAAGTTTAAGGTTTAAAGTTTGAATGACTGCGAAATTACGAAAAATATTGGTTGTGGAAATTGCAAATTTTCAAAGTTTAAAAGGAAACTCATTAAAACAAACTCAACTGCTGCGAAAACTGATTCTGAAATTTGGAACGGCTTCCGCCAATCAGGAGTTTTCGTAAATTAATGTCTGTCAGATATTTCAGATAAATATTTCCGGCATTGAAATCGATGAAATATTTGGCACGGTTTGTCGCTACTCCTAATTTTTTTAAATGTTCTAAATTCAAAACCTGAAAACGCCTTGCCGAAACAATTTTTTTCGCGGTTTTCACGCCGATTCCGGGAATGCGGAGAATCATCTGATAATCTGCGGTCTGCAAATTCACAGGAAATTTGTCTAAATTTCTCAAAGCCCAGCTCAGTTTCGGGTCAATTTCCAAATCGAGGAACGGCAGATTCGGGTCGAGGATTTCATCGGCTTTGAAACCGTAAAAACGCATCAGCCAATCCGACTGATACAGACGGTTTTCCCGAAGCATCGGAACTTCCGTGGTAATCGCAGGAAGTCTTTTGTCCTCCAAAACGGGAACGTAACCGGAATAATACACCCGCTTCATTCCGTAATTTTTGTAGAAATAATCGGCAACTTTGATGATTTGCAAATCGTTTTCATTGGTCGCACCTACAATCATCTGCGTGGACTGTCCTGCCGGAGCGAATTTCGGAACTTTTCTGAAAATTTTCCGCTCGTCTTTATACTGCTGAATTCCTTTCTGAACGTAACGCATCGGCTGCAGCATATCCTGACGGTTTTTTTCGGGAGCGAGGAGTTTCAGTCCGCTTTCGGTCGGAATTTCGAGGTTTACGGAAAGGCGGTCTGCATAAAGTGCGGCTTCCTGCATCAGTTCGTCGCTTGCTCCGGGAATGGATTTCAGATGAATGTAACCGTTGAAATTTTCTTCCAGCCTCAGTTTTTTCGCAACACGAACCAAACGTTCCATTGTGGTATCGGCATTTTTGAAAATCCCCGAACTTAAAAACAATCCCTCAATATAATTTCTGCGGTAAAAATTAATCGTCAAATCCACGACTTCTTCCACCGTAAATGCGGCTCTTTTAGTATCGTTTGAACTTCGGGAAACGCAATAAGCACAATCGTAAATGCAGTGATTCGTCAAAAGGATTTTGAGAAGCGAAACGCAGCGTCCGTCTTCTGTGTAAGTATGGCAGATTCCGCTCGCGGAACTGTCGCCCAATCCGCCGTTTTTGTTTTTACGCGTTCCTCCGCTCGACGAACAGGAAACGTCGTATTTTGCAGCATCTGCAAGGATTTCGAGTTTTTCTTTGAGGCGGTCGAAGTTCATTTTTAAAGATTATGGGAAATAAAAAATAGTCCTGAAATGTTCTCCAAAAATAATTCGATAAAAGGGAAAAGTCAAGGGTTTTTGGAAAGAAAGTTATTAACATTTTTTGATTATTCTGTCTTAAACAAATTGATTGTATAATCCAATAATTTTTTATCTCCATATTCTCCGTGACCGGGAACAACAATTTTCACATCCGGAAATTCTTTTCTGATGTTCTCAACCGTATTTGACCAATCCTTTACATTGGAATCACCCAAATATCCTTTAGTAGCGTCCAATTCTTTTATTAAGCAACCTCCAAACATTACATTTTCTTTTGGAAAATAGCCCACAACATTATCTTTTGTGTGTCCCTCTCCGAAAAATTTTGCAATCACGCTTTCATTCCCTACTTTCAGAGTTAATGACTCTTCAAAACCGTTTTTTGGAATCGGAAAATCATTTTCTTTTGCAAGTTCTATGGTTTTGAAATAAGCATAAGAGGGAATATCATTATCAACAAACGATTTTAGACCTCCTAAGCAATCGTTATGAAAATGTGTTGAAATAATTGCATTTACCTTGCAATGAAGTGTTCCTTTTATCCATTTGATTAACTCTTCCGAACTTTTTTCTCCGGTTGTCGTATCAAAAATAATCGTTTCATTATTATTTCTTACAATGAGTCCGTTACAAGGAACATTCCCGAAATCATTGGTTTGCAAATAAGAAGTATGTGCAAAAGAGTTTTCAGAAATTTGAGTTATTATCAAATCATTGGATTTGTATACTATTTTAGGGCTGAAAGTTTCTTTTTTCTGAGAATTGCAATTTAAAATTGTTAAAAAGGACAATGCTATGAACAGGAATTTTAGGATGAATTTCATTTTGTGATTACAGATTTTTGAAAGTGATGATAATTTTCAAATGTATGGAAATTTTCCAAAAATTCAGACAGGACATTACTCAATATTATAAAAAACTTCCCTCTTCCTCTTTCCCACTTCCGCCTGAAAATCCCTATCTTTACCCGACAAAAAATCAGTGTATGAATCATCAACCGATAGAGGGATTTTCCAAATTGTCAAAACAGCGGAAAATCGACTGGCTTATTTCCGAATATCTTAGTAACGACCGCAGTTACGAACAAATATTACAGCAATACTGGAACAACGACGCGGATTTGCAGAAACTCCACGAAGAGTTTTCCGAAAACACGATTTCCAATTTTTATATGCCTTACGGAATTGCCCCGAATTTCCTGATTGACGGGAAATTGTTCGCGCTTCCGATGGCGGTTGAGGAAAGTTCCGTAGTTGCGGCAGCGTCCAAATCGGCTAAGTTTTGGATTAACAAGGGTGGTTTCAAAACGACCATTATCAATACCAAAAAATTAGGACACACGCATTTTATTTTTGGGGTAGAACCGCACAAATTACAGCATTTTTTTAATTTTAAATTAAAGAAAAAACTCTTTGAAGCGACCGAAGAAATTACCAAAAATATGAGAAATCGCGGCGGCGGAATTTTGAATATTCGGCTGATTGACAAAACCGCAGAAATGGACAATTATTTCCAACTGAAAGCGAGTTTTGACACCGTGGATTCTATGGGTGCGAATTTCATCAATTCCTGCCTCGAACAGTTCGGGAAAACGCTGAGAGAGGAAGTTGCGAATGATGAAGATTTCACGCAGGAAGAAAAAGATTCCCTGCAAATCGTGATGAATATTTTGTCAAATTTCACGCCGGACTGCATCGTGAGAGCCGAAGTTTCCTGCAAAATTGAAGATTTGAAAGACGACAGCGGAATTTCCCCCGAAGAATTTGCGTGGAAATTCAAACAGGCGGTTACGATTGCCGAAATCGAGCCGTTCCGTGCAACCACGCACAACAAGGGAATTATGAACGGCGTTGATGCCGTAGTTATCGCCACCGGAAACGATTTCCGTGCAACGGAAGCCTGCGCTCACGCTTACGCCTCACGAAACGGGAAATATTCTTCGCTCACGCACTGCACCACCGATAACGGAGTTTTTCGTTTCTGGATTGATTTGCCGATTTCCGTCGGCGTTGTCGGCGGATTGACGAATCTACACCCGTTAGTAAAATTTTCTTTGGCACTTTTGGGAAAACCGTCTGCACAGGAATTGATGAGCATTCTGGCAGTTTCGGGTTTGGCACAGAATTTTGCAGCGCTTCGTTCTCTGGTCACAACGGGAATCCAAAAAGGTCATATGAAAATGCATTTGTTCAATATCCTGAACCAATTCGGGGCAACGGAAGACGAAAAACAGTATTTCGTGAATTATTTTAAAGATAAAACCGTGAGTCATCACGAGGTGATTTTGGAGTTGGAGAAGTTGAGGTTGAGATAATTACTTAATGATTGAAAAAAATTATGAAAAGAAGCATATTGTTCACGGTTTTTTCAGTATTCGTATTGATTTCCTGTTCAAAGCAAAGGGAAATAAAATTGTATTCGCTTCAAGAGTTAGAAAATAATCATCATCTTTTTACACTTGATAGTTTACCCAAGAATCTGAATGAGGTTTTACGATTGAATTTATCAGGAAAAGGATTTGATAAACTTCCTGATATTGTTTTTAAAATGCCTAATCTACAAGAATTAGATTTGTCTCAGAATGCTTTTGAAAATGTAAAAGGAATAGAAAATCTGCCTAATCTGCAATATCTTAATTTAGGAATGAACAGATTGGAAACTTTTCCAATCGAAATAACCAAACTGAAAAACCTAAAAGAAATCGGACTTTGGTGGAATGACTTTAAGGATTTTCCCGAAGAATTTTATCAGGAAAACACGAAATTAGAGGCTTTGGATATTACAAGTTTATATAATTTTGATTTCAAAAAAAATCTTGCGGAAGTCCATAAATTTAAAAACCTGAAAAGATTAAACTTAGGAGCAAACCAAATTCCTGAATTAACACTTAAATATAAACACTTAAATAAATTAGAAGAGTTTGGTTATATACATCAGGAAAAATTCAATTCAATTTCAATAATTGACAGTTTGTCAAATTGCAGTAATTTAAGAATCATTCATTTTAGTGGAAATAAAATTTCTCAATTATCGGCAAATATTAAGTCGCTCAAAAATTTAGAAGAATTGAATTTATTTGAAAATAATATTAAAACGCTTCCTGTTGAAATAACCGAACTTAAAAAATTGAAAGAAATTTCTCTCATTGATAATCCTGTTGATGAAAAAGAAATTATCAAAATAGAAAAACTGATGCCTTACACTCAAATTATATATTAAAATATAGAGTATGAGATTCTTCACTTCGTTCAGAATGACAAATAAAAAACAAATAATTACATTTGTATAAACGAAAAGGAAAATGGAAACTTTAATTTTAAACAGCAAATCTAGAAAAGATATAGAAATTATCAAAGAAATTGCTTTGAAATTCGGAATGTCCATTGTTGGTTTCAATGCGAAAAAGGAAACAAAACAACAAAAAACGGAACGATTGATGAAACTCGCAAAAATTGCCGACAAATCTGTTATTCCCAATGATATTACAATGGACGAAATCGTGGAAGAAGTAAGATTGGCAAGAGAAGAAAGGGTAAAAAGAGCGAATAAAAATGTCAACTAAAATCATTCTTGACGTTAATATTTGGGTTTCATATTTTATAACGGGAAGATTTTCGGAACTTTCGGCAATCATTTTAAACAAAAATATTCAGGTGCACACCTGCAAAGAAATGATTGATGAATTGCAAGATGTATTGTCCCGAAAAAAATTTGAACACAGACTTAATCTTCCTGTTGATTTTTATGTAAATCTACACAAAGAATTAACGCTTTTTTCAAAAATAAAAATATGTTTTTCGGGTTCCCCTGATAGAAACGATGATTATCTTTTTGATTTGGCAATTCAGACCGAATCCAAAATCCTCGTTACGGGCGACAAAAAACTTTTGAATTTTGAAACAAAAGAAGTAGAAATGATTTCTCTTTCCGAATTTTTGGAAAGGTATAAATGATGAACTAAAATAATGCACTCGCAGAACCGCAAAGCGGTTCAATATCAATAGCCACGTATGAAATGCGTGGAAAAAAACAAAAAAATATGAAAACACTAACATTAGTAATAGGGGTAGTTTACGGTTTGTTGTCCGTGATTCTCGGCGCATTCGGAGCGCACGCTTTTAAGAAAATTCTGCCTTTGGAAAAATTGGAAAGTTTTGAAACAGGCGTAAGATACCAAATGTATGCGGCGTTTTTCCTCCTGATAGTCGGCTGGATTTTAAAATTTGAAACCAAAACCGAAAACTGGATTTCGTGGCTGATGATTCTGGGAACATTATTGTTTTCCGTGAGCATTTATTTTCTGAGTTTTCAGCAGTATTGGGGCGTGAACCTGAAATTTCTCGGACCGATTACACCACTAGGCGGATTGCTGATGATAATTTCTTGGACTTTGCTGATTTTCTATTTTGTGAAAATGAAATTTTAAAAACAGAGCCTTTCAAGGTTCAAAAACCTTGAAATTCTTTATAAACAGACAACAATGTTTTTCTTCATCGCAGGCAACACTTAAAAATTAGTTGGAAAGGAAACCGTAAAAATCAATAAAAAAGGCTTTCGGGTTAATGCTGAGATTAAAATTTTCAGGAATTATATCACATTCTTTTTTGTACCCATTATTCCTTTGGGAAAGAAATACAGCATTTACATTCCGCATTTGGATGAATATTATGAAAATAATTTTTTTTCAAAAATGCCGGAAGAATACCTCGAAATCTGCAAAGAGGCGGCAAGAAAATACTGAATCAGCCCGTTTTATAAAAATATCTGAAATAACAATACCACATTTCTTTAAAATATTACACCAAAGGCTCCTGCTGACTGAGACAATGAAAACTGCCCAAACCCCAGATAATTTCTGTGGAATCTATGCCGACCACTTTTCGGGTCGGGAAACAATTTTGGATAATTTCCAAAGCGATTTCGTCTTTTTCCGAACGGTAAATCGGGACAATCACGTGCTTGTTCGAGATGTAAAAATTCGCATACGAAGCCGGTAATCTCTGGTCTTCCCAATAAACAGCATCGGGCATCGGAAGTTTTATGATGTTCAGTTTTTCGCCGTTTAACAATTTCATTTCCTGTAATTGACGGAGGTTATTTTTGAGAATTTCGTAATTTTCATCTTCGGGATTTTCTTCAATCACTGTTAAAACCGTATTTTCGTTTACAAAACGAACGGTATCGTCGATATGTCCGTCCGTATCATCGCCGACAATGCCGTCATCAACCCAAAGAACCTGCTGTTGTCCGTAATATTTCTTCAAAAATTCTTCAACCTGTTCCTGCGAAAGATGCGGATTTCTGTTTTTGTTCAACAAACAGGATTTTGACGTGAGAATTGTCCCTTTTCCGTTAAATTCCACACTTCCGCCTTCCATAATAATTTTCGGATAAACGACAGGGATTCCCAATTCCGCACCGATTTTCGTGGGAACAACATCGTCCAAATCAAACGGCGGATATTTGTTTCCCCAAGCGTTGTAATCCCAATCTACGATGATTTTCTTCGGTTCTTCGCCGTTTTTATTGACGAGAAATGCAGGTCCGTGGTCTCTGCACCAGGCATCGTTGGTTTCGTTGAAATAAAATTCGATATTTTCCAGATTTGCGCCGGCTTCGATGATGAAACCGAGCGCAAAATTTTTCATTTCTTCGTCTTTTACGTTGATTCTCACAAATTCGCCTTCGGACAAAACCTTGATAAACTGCGCATAATACGGATAAACTTTGTCGATTTTTCCGGGCCAGGAATCTTCTTTGTGAATCCAACTGAGCCAAGTCGCTTCGTGAGGTTCCCATTCGGCAGGAAAAACGTAGTCGGAGAGTTGCAGAGTTGGGGAGTTGGGGAGATTATTGTTCATAGTTTTTTCTTTTTTTTGCCACAGGTTGCACCTGTGGTTATTGATATTGAGCCGCTTCGCGGCTTGGGTTATTTCTTTTCAATCTGCTTTACCATTTTGTCAAAATCGCTTTCAAAAGTGCGGTCTTGCAGTATTCTGAATTTTTCAAATTCGGTTTCGGCTTTTAGTTTGGCTTCGAGCATTGACACTTTTCCTTTGTCGGTCAGAATAGGATAATTGGAAAGTTCCAAAAAGTTGTCCAAAAACTTCGTCCATTGCTGCATATTAAAGGCTATGCCGCGTTGTGCGTTGTTTTCCGCCAAATCCAAATAAGCCGATACAATCCTATTCAGTTCGGCAATATGCTCGTGCGAAAGGTAATTTTTGGCAACCGAAACATCAGTTTTCTGGATTTTTCCGTCCGGTGCGTCTTTCCAAGTTTTCAGTCCCATATACAATTTGGCGGCATCGGCTTCGGTGTAAATAATTTCGGCAGCCGTTTTACCCGAAATTGCCCAATGCAACTTGTTCTGAACCATTGCAAAAAAGTTTCGGGTTTGCACACTTTCCTTTTCGTAATCGGTGCTTAGAGCGTACAAATCTGTTATTTTCTGATAAAATCTGCGTTCACTCGCACGGATTTCACGAATGCGTTCCAACAACTCGTCAAAATAATCCTGCCCGAAATTTTTGCCTTGTTTGAGCCTTTCATCGTCCATCACAAAACCCTTGATGATAAATTCGTTCAACGTCTGCGTTGCCCATTTTCTAAACTCCGTCGCCTGAACGGAATTAACTCTGTAACCAACCGCCAAAACGGCTTCCAGACGGTAAAAATTGGTATCGTAAACTTTTCCGTCTGAGGCAGTTGTTTCCATTTTGGAAATAACTGAATTTTCCGCCAATTCTTTGGTTTCAAAAATGTTTTTTAAATGTTTGCTGACGGCAGCAACACCCACGCCAAACAGTTCCGCCATAGATTTTTGCGTAAGCCAAAATGTACCGTTTTGAAAATACACCGATACACCGAGTTTTTGGTCGGCGGTGTTGAACAGTAAAATATCTTTTGGTTTCATTTTTTATATTTTCTTTCCACAGCTTGCACCTGTGGTTACTGATATTGAGCCGCTTTGCGGCTCGGGTTATTTCTTTTCAATCTGTTTTATCATTTTGTCAAAATCACTCCTCGTCTAAAAAACGCTTTGTAATCGGCTGATAACTGTCAATTCTTCTGTCTCGCAAAAAGGGCCAATGTTTGCGGAAATAATCGGTTTCTGCCAAATCCACTTCCGTAACGGCAACTTCCTCTTGGTCGTGAGAAGCGAGATACAGCAATTTTCCTTGTGCATTGGTTACGAAACTGCCACCCCAGAATTTCATTGCGCCGTTTTGCTCAAATCCTACCCTGTTCACGGAAACAACAGGCAGCCCGTTCGCAACGGCGTGAGACCGCTGAATGATTTGCCACGCATTATATTGGTCTCGGTTGGTTTCTTCGTCCTGGTCGGTTGCCCAGCCGATTGCAGTCGGATAAAATAAAATTTCCGCGCCCATAAGAGCCGTAATTCTTGACGCTTCGGGATACCATTGGTCCCAGCAAATCAAAACGCCGACTTTTCCGAATTTGGTTTTGAAAATTTTGTAACCCAAATCGCCGGGCGTAAAATAAAATTTTTCGTAAAAAGCAGGGTCGTCCGGAATGTGCATTTTGCGGTATTTCCCGAGATAAGTTCCGTCTGCATCAATGACCGCCGTTGTGTTGTGATACAAGCCTTCGGCTCTTTTTTCAAAAAGCGAAGCGATGATGACGACATTCAATTCTTTGGCAACTTCCGATAATTTTTCGGTGGAATTTCCCGGAATCGGCTCTGCCAAATCGAAATTGTCGTAATCCTCCACATCACAGAAATAAAGCGAGGTAAAAAGTTCCTGCAAACAGACAATCTGCGCGCCTTTTGCGGCGGCTTCTTTTATTTTTCCGATGGCTTTGCTCAGGTTTTCCTGCTTGTCTTTGGCGCAGGTCATCTGAACCGTTCCGATTTTTACTTTTGACATTTTTAAATGTTTTTGCAAAAATACATTTTTAAAAAGTATTTTCTTTAGCTGTAGACAGAGAAATCTTTGATTTAAAAAAAACAATATTTTTGCAACATGAATTTCAATGAGCTTAAAGATTATCTCGATATAAAGGCAGACCAGTACAACCATTCCGGATTTATCGAAAACGACCCGATACAGATTCCGCATCGTTTTACCGAAGAAAAAGATATAGAAATTGCAGGGTTTCTCACTGCCGTTATTTCGTGGGGAAACCGGAAATCCATTATCAAAAGTGCAGGAAGAATGCTGGGAATCATGGACAATGCTCCGTATGATTTCGTAATGAATTTCAAAGAAAAAGATTTGGAATCCGCCCGCAGCAAAGCGATACACAGGACTTTCAGTGGAGAAGATTTTATTTTTTTTCTGAAAAGCCTAAAATCCATTTATACAACACATCATAGTCTTGAAAATCTGTTTCTTATCCAGCAGGAAGAAACCAATTTTTACCATGCTTTTGAACGTTTCCGAGCAGAATTTTTAAAAGCGGATGAAATGCACCGAAGCCGGAAACACATCAGTTCCACGTACAAAAATTCTTCTGCCAAAAGGCTGATGATGTTCATGAGGTGGATGGTACGCCGCGATCAGAGAAATGTGGATTTCGGAATCTGGAATTGCATTGAGCCGAAATTTCTTTCC
>JASGDB010000011.1:0-2890 GCA_049841315.1 Bergeyella sp.
AGAATCAACTACAGCAGCAGCAGAATCAACTACAGCAGCAGCAGAATCAACTACAGCAGCAGCAGAATCAACTACAGCAGCAGTAGAATCTACAGCTTCAGCAGCTTCTACAGTTTCACCTTTTTTACAAGCTACAAGAGCTAAAGCAGCAACAGCCGCTACGAACAATGATTTTTTCATGATAAATTAAATTAAATTTGTTAAAATTATTTCTTGTTTCACTTTGTTCAATCATTTTGAACGAGACAAAGGTAGAGCAGTTGGAAAATTTGTTTATGAAAATTAATTGTAATATCTTTGTAAAATCGTTTTACAAAAAACAGTATTTGATAATCAGCTAATTAAATCTATTTTAAGATTTTGACAGATTTAGATATTTTACACTTTGAGCAACTTAAAAGGGAGATTCAAGCTCGCTTTTTGGAAAACCATACTCCTTCCGAAGAAAATATTTCAAAATGGAGGGGAATTGATATTATCTATTTTCAGGAAGACCTCAGAAAATACGCCAAAGGGAACATCTCTGAAAAGTCTTTTTATACCTATTTTAAAAGCTCCCCTGTTGCTAAACTCCCAAGGATTGATGTGCTCAATTTATTGAGTGTTTATGCAGGATACGGCTCTTGGTACGAATTTAAAAAATCCCATTTATTCATAGGAGAAGAAGTTACTGAAACGGAGCAGAATGGGGATGAAAATATAAATTTTTCAGAAAATTCTCCTCAAGACTCCATTACTGATGATTATACGCGGTTTTCTTCGCCCGAAAACACAGTTTTACAAAAAAACAGTAATGATAATCAAGTGGATAGCATTAAAGAAAATTATTTTAAAGAAGAAAAAAAATCTAATATTCAAAAAAATAAAAAAAGCATTACAGACTATCTCTGGCTCGGAATTTCTGCAGTTCTTGCCATGATTGCCGGTTTTTTGGGATTTCAGGATAAACTGATGACTCAAGAATACCAGTACAGTTTTATTGATGCCGACCGGAACTCGAGGATTAATGCTGAACTGCAGGTGCAGATTCTGAAAGATAATGAGTCCCCGATTCTTTATACCACAAAGCCGAACAAACCTTTTGTTTACACTACGAAATCGAAAAACCTCACCATGGTGGTTTCTTCTCCTTACTATAAAACAGATACCATCAGAAGAAATCTTGAAACCGCTCCGGAAGAGGAAAATTTTGAATTAAAGCCTAATGATTATGCCATTATGCTTTACTATTATTCAAAATCAATTAAGGATCTTAAAAAGAAAAGAAAAAATCTGAACTATATTATCAATGACAATGCATTGATTTATCAAGTGTACGACAGTGATGATTATGGTGTGGAAACCATGGATAAACAGAGGTACATCAGCCTTGTTACGCTTCCGACGACTTCTCTTGAAAATCTGGAAGTGATAGAAACCCAAAATGACAAAACCTCCGGAAAAATTAATATGATAAAATTCAGAATAAAAAATGATGAAAAAGTTCAATAATTTGTTCCTCCTGGTCGCAGTTCTCGTGTTGCTTTTTTCCTGCAAGAAACATGCGGAAGAAATGAGCGACCTCGATAAACTTAGGAACAACAATAACAAGAAAAGCAGTTATCCGGTTACCAAAATGGATAGTACACAGGCGATTCAGTTTATTACCAAGCAGAAAATTCAGGAACTGCTCGACCTTTCCACACTTTATTCGGGCGGAGAAAGGGACACGGAAATCGATTCCATCATCTATCAGCAGATGAGCAGTTACTTTTCCGAGCCGGATTCCGCTAAACTGAAACCGATTCTCCGTGAGCTGGACAGTTTAAAAGTAAAATCCGCAAAAGTGGGAAATCTTAATGTAGAAAAGAAAATAATAGGCAAAGATACGCTTGATATTGCAAATTTCGAGGTGGAATTTTTCGATAAAAACAATAATTCTATCGGGGTTTTCAATAAAGCGGCACAATATGTTCTGAAAATAACTCCGATTCAGTTTAAAAAAGAATTTCGTTTTTATTTCCTGAATTTCGATTACAAATCTCCGAAAGACAGCACTGCATCGGGCGTAACGAGATAATCCAGCGGAATATCGGATTCGGAAATATCGTCAATTTTTTTTCCTGGAGGAAAGAAATTAATGCCGATTTTCAATGCTTTAGCATTGATTTCAGCGAAAAAGCGGTCATAAAATCCTTTCCCGTACCCTACTCTGTTTCCCTCAGAATCGCAATACAACAGAGGAGTAATCACAAAATCAAAAAAAATATTGTCAGAAGCGGAATCTTCCGGCTCGAAAATTCCCCATTTGTTTTCTTTATATACGGTTTCAGGCGTAATCTGAACCGATTCCAGTTTTCCACCGCTCATTCTCGGTACAAAAACATTAATGTTTTTTTTGAAAAAATAATTGACGAAAATTTGAGTGTCAATTTCTTTAAATTTTTCAATGCTTAAAAAGATATGGATATTCTGCCCCGATTCCGGCAGAAAAGTAGCGACAAAATTTTGAAAAATTTTCTGTGATAAAACAGCAATCTCATCCGAAGACAAGGTGTTTCTTTTTTCTAAATATTTTTTCCTGAGTTCAGATTTTTTCATTTTCAAATTTACGAAAAGATAATGCTATTTAAGAATGTTTAAATTTATCATTTCAATTTTACAAGTGAAAAATAAGAAGAGTCTTTGTCATTCCGCAGGAATCTAAATCAATGAAAATAAAATTGTTGAGATTCCTGCGGAATGACAAGCAAACGGCTAAAAATGCGTCAATATTAATAGAATTTTTAAACATCCTATGTTAAAATCCAAATTCTAAAAGTTAATTTTTTTCCCTTTTTTAAATATAATTTGGTTGATATTTTTGCTTGTTGTTTATGATTCCGAAAGCCTGCCTTAAAAGTTTGTTGCA
>JASGDB010000012.1:0-53112 GCA_049841315.1 Bergeyella sp.
AGAGCCTGTTTAAAAATTAAATTACAAAAATTCGTATGAAGATAATTTTGTTAAAAATATTTCATAAATAAATGATTGTCAGTTGTTTATGTTGAATATTTTTCGTAACTTGTTGGTTCTAAATCAATTAAGTTATATGAGAAATTATTCTACAAACGTTACTGACAATCAATGGCAATTTATAAAAAATACTTTAGAATTAGGTGATAGAAAACGAAAATATGATTTGAGAACCATTTGGAACGGTATTATGTATTTGGTGAAAACAGGCTGTCAATGGAGGATGCTCCCAAATGATTTTCCAAAATGGCAGTTGGTTTACTACTATTATAACAAATGGAAAGAAAGAGAAGATTTTGATTTGTTGCTTTCAAAACTTCGGGAAAAAGTAAGGTTGAAAAGAAACCAAAACCGAGAACCGAGTTTGGGAATAATGGACAGCCAAAGCGTAAAATGGGGAAATAACCGTTCGTTAAACGGTTTTGACGGAAATAAAAAAGTAAAAGGAATAAAACGACACGTTGTGGTGGATAAAAATGGTTTTCTTTTGGCGATAATGGTTTCCGTAGCCAATGTTCACGACAGCAAGGCAGTAGAATTGCTAATGAGAACATTATCCTATTTTTTAAGTCCGGTAAAAATTATTTTAGCAGATGGTGGTTACAGAGGAGAAATAATAGAACAAGTAAAGAGGAAATTTGGTTATCTTATCAATGTTGTAATGAGAAGTGACGAAAAAAAGGCAGGATTTAAACCCATTTCCAAAAGATGGATTATCGAAAGAACATTTTCTTGGTTTGATAACGACAGAAGATTATGCAGAAATTACGAGCTCGTAATGGAAAATTCTGAAACAATGGTCAAATTATCCGCCATAAAAAATTTATTGAATAAAATTTAAACAGGCTCTCAGAAAAACGAAATATTGAAAAAAATCGGAAAATTACCGAAAGTTGCAAATGATGAAAAATTGGAAAACATTACAAACACTAAATTCCCCCGCAAAGCATATATATTCAAAGCCATAAGTGTTAAAAATCCTACTGAAAACAACAAAGTTGCCGTTTTTTACAACAAAACGGACAGAATAGAATTTTATTACAATGATAAACTGACGAAAATTGTGAGTCAAGAAAATTTCAACCCAAAAATGCAGGTAACAAAACTTGAAAAGGGTTTTGTGGTTGAAGATTCCGACAAAACGAAATATGCCTATTTATCAGTCATTTATGCGAAAAATTATATTTATGCTTTGTATTCGGGAAGTAACGAAACTTCTTCTAACAGCATTTTAGTTTTCGATTGGAACGGCAATTTTATTAAAGAACTTTTTCTGAACAGAAAAGTCTGCAAGATTTTTATGGATTCCAAAAATAATATTCTTTATTGTTATGAAGACAAAGAAAAAGGAATTTTTTCAGCCAATTTAAATTTTTAAAAAATGAAACTTTTTATAAGCATATTATTTTGTAGCATTCTATTTTTTACATCGTGTAAGAATGATTGCGAAAACAACAAAGAAGAAATAAAAACCATAATGAGAGATTGGTATAAGAAAAAAATAATTTTTCCACAAAATATGGAAGTTTTGAAATATAACCCTACAACCAATAATGAAAATCAGACGATTTTAAAGAAATACACGATTGTTCACTTTTTCACGGCAGATTGCGACAAATGTATAAACGAACTTTTACATATAAAATCGTTTCTTGAAAAAAATCCGAGTAAAAATATTGATTACATTTTTATTGCAAGTGCGCCGACAAAAATATACGTTTCTGATGCAATCAAAAAAATCAAATTTCCTTATCCGATTTATTATGAAAAGCAATATTATTCTTTTAAAACAATAAATAAGTTACCGCTTTCGGATAATATATTTGACACAATGCTTTTGAATAAAAATCAAGAAGTTATCTTGTTTGGCGCTTTTTACGATAATGAAAAAGCAGAACGTTTATATTCCAAAACTGTTGAGTGTAATCTATGAAAAAACAAATAATTTCGTTTGTGATTTTTCTTTCAGTTTTGATTTTCTTACGATTATTTTTCTTTGAAATCTACGAAATTAATCAAAACTCAATGAAAAATACTTACAAAACAGGAGACAGAGTATTGATTCTCAAAAGTTTTATAAAGTAAAAAGGAATGACATTTTCGTATTCAATCACGAAAATGAAAATTTGATTAAACGCTGCGTAGGATTGTCGGGCGAAACAATTAAAATAGTTAATGGAAAAATTTATGCAGATAATTCCGAAATCTTGCCCTATCGGGAAGCAATTTTAAAAAAGAAATCAGATATTGATATTTTCACAAAATCCAATATTTATTATGCTTTTGGAACGGATTGGACACCTGACAATTTCGGTTCTTATACAATTCCGAAAAAAGGAATGAAAATTCCATTGACACCGAAAAACATATCTCTATATGGAAACCTTATCAAAAATGATGATAAAAATAACGTTCTCGATGACATAGAAATACTAACAACAAAATCCTTTTATACCTTTCAAAATGATTATGTTTTTTTAGTAGGCGACAACAGGAAAGAGTCAGTGGATTCTCGTATATTTGGAGTAGTTAAAACATCTCACATAAAAGGAAAAGTTATTTTAAAGATTTTCTAATATTAAAACAATTCAAAATGAAAAATACATTATTACTGCTGATAATTTTTGCTTACAGTTTTACATTTTCGCAAACGCACCGATTTATTTACGAACTGGAAATCCATAAAAAACAAGACACGGTAAAGGTAAATATGGCTTTGGACATCAACAAAGATTTTGTAAAATTCTATGACTGTGAGTATATCACACAGGATTCTATCAGAAAAACAGGGCAACTTTTGCAGTATTATTCTGATTCTTGGCAATTAATGTCAAGAAAAAGAAACAGTTACGAAAACCAAATGTTTTTTTCTCACAGTTACGATTATTTCGTCATCAATTCCACAGACAAGATGGACTGGAAATTAGAAAAAGAAACGAAGAAATTCCAAAATTTCACGCTTCATAAAGCAACAACCGATTTTGGCGGGCGACAATGGACGGCTTGGTTCACTACGGATTTTCCGTTTCAGGAAGGTCCGTATAAATTTCGCGGATTGCCGGGTTTGATTCTTGAAATTTATGATTCCGAAGATATTTTTCATTATACTTTTTCGGAAAGTAAAAACCTCCCTAAAACCTTTGATACAAGCGATTTTCTGGAAACGCATTACGGCAAAAAACCAATTTCTGTTTCTCTGAAACAATACCAAAAGGTAAAACTTGATTATTACAACAATATTATTGAAGACCTCAACAAATTCAGAGAAAACGGTGGAGATATTGCTTCGGAAAAAGACATAAAATCCAAAGAAGATATTATCAATCAGAAAAAAAATATTCAGCGAAGCATCAGAAATTATTATTTGCCTATCGAAAGAGATAAAGCGATAATTTATCCTGAAAACTGAAATCAACCAACAACCAAATTACACTTTATAAAGCGCCGTTCCCCAAGTCCAGCCCGAGCCGACTGCGGCAAATAATAATAAATTTCCCGGTTGGATTTTTCCGCTTCGGTAAGTTTCGTCCAAAACAATCGGGATTGTTCCGCCCGAAGTATTGGCGTATTTGTCCATATTGGTCATCACTTTTTCAAACGGAATATTCGTTTTTCTGGCAGTTTCCTGCAAAATCCTAATGCTCGGCTGATGCGGGATTACCCAACTCACATCATCGCTGGAAAGATTATTGGCTTCCAGAATTTCGTTGATTGTTTCGGGTAAAACGCGTGTTGCTGTTTCAAAAACTTCCTTTCCGTTCATTTGGAAATAATGAAGTCTTTGTTTCAAAGTCTCTTCCGAAGCAGGCATTTCCGAGCCGCCCGCCGGAATGTTGAAATGGTATTTCCCCGTTCCGTCTGCGTGAAGTTTGAAATCGAAAAAACCTTTGTCTTCCGTAGTTGCCGACAACAAAATTGCGCCTGCGCCGTCGCCGAAAAACACGGAATCTTTCCGCTCCCAGTCGGTAATGGTGGAAAATGTGTCCGCACCGATGACCAGAACATTCTGATACATTCCGGTTTTGATGAACTGGCAGCCGATGGCGATGCCGTAAAGTCCGCCCGAGCAAACCGCCGAAATGTCAAAAGCAACCGCTTGCGGCGCATTCATTTTTTCCTGAACAAAACACGCTGTGGACGGCGCTTGTCTGTCGGGAGTTGATGTTGCGACAATAATCAAATCAACATCTTTCGGCGAAATACCGGTGTTTTCCAAAGCCCTCAATCCGGCTTTGTAAGCCAAATCGCTGGTAACTTCGCCTTCGGCGATTCGCCTTTCGCGGATTCCCAGATGTTTAAAAATCCACTCGTCGGACGAGCCGACTTTCTCGAAAAAATCGTTTTTTAAAATTTTTGGCGGAACATACGAACCTGTTCCTTTGATGTAAGCATTAATTTTAACAGCAGTGTCTTTCATTTGTTTAAATAATTATGTAAAATGATGCTTTTTTGTAAAAAAGTAATCAAAGTTAAAAATAATTATCAATGTGAAACCGATTTTTTTATGAGAATCATTATTTTATTTGCAACTGTCTGTAATGTTAAAAGTTACCATGATAAAAATAGGTTTCATAAAAAAAATCTTACATCACTCATTGCTCATGTTATGGTTTTCCCAGTTTTTTTCAATCAGTTCCATCAGATAATCCGGGCATTTTACGATTTTATTGGTTTCGGCATCGAGGAAAAACAGGGTGGTGGAGGCTTCCGTGATTTTTATCAGGTCTTCGTTGTAGATTTCGTAGTCAAACTCTATTTTCACGCCGGGAATTTTTTTAATATAAGTGTGAATCGTCAGATTTTGGTCGTACAAAGCCGGTTTCAGATATTTGATTTTGTATTCGGAAACGGGAAGCCAGAGACCTCGCTTTTCGATTTCCTCGTATGACAATCCAAGTGTTCGGAACAGTTCGACTCTTGCTACCTCAAAGTACTGTGCGTAATTGCCGTAGTAGACGTATTTCATCGGGTCTGTTTCTCCGTAACGTACTCTTATTGTGTGAGTTGTGTGTATCATTTTAAGTATTAAATTATACATACAAATATATTTTTAAATAATCAATACTTCAAACATTTTTTTTTAATAATTAAATTTTTCATCTTTGTCTTCCCGATAAAAATTAGTAACGCGAACGGTAAATTGCAGTTGAAAACATGAATGAAAATCTAGTATTAATTTGGGATAGCTGCCTTCATTTCATGAAGGATAATCTCAATGCCGCTGAAGAAAATTCTGATTTAAAGAAGCTCGAAAATTCTTTTGACCTCCTGTTTGATAAAGTACAGCCGGTTTCTCTGGTTGACAATAATCTTACATTGATGGTCCCGAGTGATTTTTATAAAGAATATATTGAGGACAATTATTTGTCCCTGCTTTCTGCTGCGCTCAAAAAAAATATCGGGAAAGGAGTGAAGTTGTGGTATTCCGTAATGGAAAACAAGCCGTCGGGCAAAGAAAAGCAGATTACCGTCAATGTAAAAGGCAATACTGTTTCCAAACCGAAAATTCAGGAAACGCTTCCTCAGAGCTTTCAGGGAAATATCGTGAACCCGTTCGTAGTTCCCGGAATGAAGAAAGTAAACATCGATTCCAATCTTAAAGCGGATTTTTCATTCGATAATTATGTGGAAGGAGAGTGCAATAAATTTGCCTCAACCGTAGCGAAAACCATCGCAAAAAGACCGGGAGCAACGGCTTTCAACCCATTGTTTCTGCATGGAGGTTTCGGAGTGGGGAAAACGCATTTGGGACACGCCATCGGGCTGGAAGTGAAAAGCCAGTTTCCGGATAAAGTGGTTCTTTATCTTTCTTCGGAAAAATTCATCCAACAGTTCGTGTCTGCTGCAAAAGCTCATAAACAGACGGAATTTGCCAATTTTTATCAAATGGTGGATGTACTGATTATCGATGATATTCAGTTCCTTTCCTCAAAACCTGCTACGCAGGACAGTTTCTTCCATATTTTCGATTATCTTCACCAAAACGGCAAGCAGATTGTTCTGACTTCTGACCGTGCGCCGGTGGACATCATGGATATTCAGGAACGTATCGTTTCCCGTTTCAAATGGGGACTTACGGCGGAAATAAAAGCCCCGGATTTTGATACGAGAAGAAAAATCATCGTGGATAAACTAAGCAGAGACGGAATCGTTCTCACTGATGATATGCTCGATTTCCTTGCTTCAGAAGTGAAAAGCAGCGTAAGAGATTTAATCGGAGTAATCAATTCCGTGATTGCGTATTCTACTATTTATAAATCGGATTTAACGCTGGAACTGCTGAAAGAAACCATCAGCAAAATTGCTTCCAATAAAAAGAAAATCATCAATATTCCTTATATTCAGGAAGTGGTGTGCGATTATTTCGGAATCAAGAGAGAGGAGCTTCTTTCCAAAACCAGAAGACGGGAAATTGCGCTCCCCCGCCAGCTGGCAATGTATTTTGCAAAGGAATACACCAATTCCACTTTCTCCAAAATCGGTGAAGAAATGGGAGGGAAAGACCATTCCACGGTAATGTACGCCTGTGAAACGATTAAAGATGTATCCAAAATCGACAAGGAAATCAAAAAATTCGTAAAAGAGCTGACCGAAAAAATTAAACAATAAATTACGGTTTGAAAAGATAGATGGAGATAATTCTAAACCTATTGAATTAGCCGAAAAATATGAAATAAGTAGAGATTATAAATTCATAAAAATTAGATAGTGTATCAAAGTTAGTGATGACAAGGTTTCAAAGAACTAACTCATTGATTACACCGGCTCACTTGGCTTTTTACTTTTTCCTTGTCTCTTGTCTTGCCGTTTTTTCGCCCTTTTTTGCATTCGCATTTTGTTTGTAGCTGATGTTTTTGCTAATTTGGTGAACAAAATTATGCCATTACTTTGAGCAGACAGCCGTTTTTGATGTATTTGTTGGTTCTCATTCCCGGTATTCTTTTTCAGGAGTATACCGGTTGGGCGGTTTCAGAGTGGATTCTTATTTTATACATTCTGTGTGCTTTGGCGGTTGTTTTGTTTTTCAAAAACCTTCTTGTAACAAGGCTTCGTTCTGCAATTTTGGGTGTGTTCTTTTTTCTTTTGGGGAGTTTTCTTCATGCATTTTATTCGGAAAAGCCGGAACTTCCTGAACTGAAAACCAATGAAGAATTGATATTTTCAGTTGAGAAAAAATTAAATTCCACTGAAAAAAGCCGCAGATATGTCATCAGTTTTGAAAAAGAAAAGAAAGATGGCAAAGCAGTGCTTTCTGTTCCGAAAGAAAAGCCGGAATTAGATTACAAACATGTTTACAAAGCGGAATTGTATATCACAAAGCCGTTTTCTCCCGACAATAATTTTCAGTTTAACTATGCAAAATATTTGGCGAGACAGCACATTTATTTTCAAATGTATATTTCCGGAGATATTCAGTTGGCGGAGCAGAAAAATCCCGACTGGCTTACGAAACTCAATCAGCACCGCTTTTATGTTTTGCAGAATATAGAACAATCGGCAATGTCGCCTCAAAGCAGAAATTTCCTGAAAGGAATCATCCTCGCCGACCGTACGGAATTAGACAGCGAAACGGTTCAGGATTTCAACCGTTCGGGACTGATGCACTTTCTGGCGATTTCGGGAACGCATATCGTGATTATTTACTGGATTTTGATGCTTGTTCTGAAGCATTTATTTCCCGTGAAATACCGTAATTACGGAATAGTCGTGAGTTTATTGCTGATATGGCTGTTTTCGCTTTACATCGGTTTCGGAAATTCCGTGATGAGGTCTTGCGTGATGATTACCGTGTATTACATCTATGTTCTGCTTCAAAGGAAGCCGGATTTATTACATTCGCTTTCGTTGGCGGGACTTTTCATCCTTTTTTGCGATACGCGCCAGCTTTTTGACATCGGTTTTCAGTTGAGTTTTCTCGCTGTGTTCGGAATTTTTTGGCTGAATATTCCCATTCTGAACTATCTTCCGCATCCGAAAAACCTTTTTCAGAAAGTACTTTTCAATACTTTTTCCATTTCGGCTTCCGCACAGCTGGTAACAATTCCGTTTGTACTGTATTATTTTCATAAGTTTTCGTGGATGTCGGTTCCGGCGAATATTTTCATCGTTCCGCTGTCTGAAATCGTGATTGTTTCCTCTTTTTTGATGACGATATTGCTGGGAATCGGCGTTGTTCCTCAGTTTCTTGTTTCAGTATATGATGTTGTGATAAAGGCTTTACTTTCCATAATTCACTGGTTTGCGAATCAGGATTTTGCTTTTGCGAAAAATATTCCGATGAGTATTGCGGAGGTGCTGTACTGTTTTCTGATGTTTTATTTTCTTCGTTTCCTGATTCTGAAATTCAACCTTAAAAATATCCTCACCGCTGTTTCTTTAGTGATTGGGTTTATCGTTTTGAGGTATTTTCTCACCTTTTATGAAGATTCCAAAAGCGAACAAATTGTCGTGAATCATTTTAAAAATGAAATTCTGATTGAGAAAAAGAAAAATAATGCGGTGTTTTATTACCATGAAAATATTGACTTTTCTTCATTGGAAAAGAACATTATTAATCCTTATCTTACTTCACGCCGACTGAAAAATTACGAACTCAAACCATTGAATGACAGAGCGATAAATGTAAACGGAAGAATAATTGAGTTTAAAAACAACAGAAAATAAGTGAAAAAACTCTTTTAAAAAGGAAAGGATAAGCTATAAAATTACTGCCTTTTTTCGGAAAATCTTATTTAGAAACGTTACAAACTGTATATTTCTGATTTATCTCACTTTTAGGGAACGTCCATATTTTCTAAATTTGTAAAAATTCAATTACAAGAAAAATTATGTCCGGATTCTTTTCATCTACCATCGGTAGAAAATACGCAATGGCATTGTCGGCAATGTTTTTGCTGGTATTTTTGATTATGCACCTCTCTGTAAACTTGTTATCGCTCTGCGGAGAAGAGGGTTCTTTTAATGCGGCTTCTCATTTTATGGGGTACAATTTTGCGGTGCAGTATATTATGCAGCCCATTTTAATTTTTGCTGTATTTTTTCATTTTATTATGGGCTTCGTCCTGGAAGCAAAAAACAACAAAGCCCGCCCTGTAAAATATGCAGTAAACGGTGCATCCAACAATTCTACTTGGATGTCGAGAAATATGATTATTTCGGGAGCTGTTATTTTGGCTTTTCTCGGTTTGCACATGTACGATTTCTGGGTTCACGAGATGCAGTATAAATATGTACAGGGAAATACGCCTGATGAATTGAGATATTGGCATGAGCTTCACGCAAAATTCGCAGACCTTTGGCGAGTGATTTTGTATGTAATTTCTTTTGTTTTACTGGGATTGCACCTTGCACACGGCTTTCAGTCGTCTTTCCAGTCGGTTGGAGCAAGACACCCGAAATATACACCTGTTATCAAAGCATTCGGAAACTGGTATTCCATTCTTATTCCGCTTGGATTTATCATCGTTGCTGTTTTTCATTACGTAACTCAATAATATCAATATAGAATATGAGCAAATTAGATTCAAAAATTCCGGCAGGTCCGCTTAGGGACAAATGGAAAAATCATAAAGACCATATGAACCTTGTTGCACCGAACAACCGAGACAAGATTGATATTATTGTTGTAGGTACAGGTCTGGCAGGAGGTTCTGCTGCGGCAACTTTAGCAGAACAGGGTTATAATGTAAAAGCATTCTGCTATCAGGATTCTCCGAGAAGGGCTCACTCTATTGCGGCTCAGGGAGGTATCAATGCGGCAAAAAATTATCAGAATGACGGAGATTCAACGTACAGATTGTTCTACGATACCATTAAAGGTGGAGATTACAGAGCAAGAGAAGCCAATGTTTACCGTCTTGCAGAAGTATCCGCAAATATTATCGACCAGTGCGTTGCACAAGGCGTTCCGTTCGGGCGTGAATACGGCGGTCAGCTGGATAACCGTTCTTTCGGGGGAACTCAGGTAAAAAGAACGTTCTATGCGAAAGGACAAACCGGGCAGCAGCTTCTTTTGGGAGCATATTCCGCAATGAGCCGTCAAATCGGGAAAGGAAGAATAAAAATGTACAACCGCCACGAAATGATGGATTTGGTCATCATAGATGGTAAAGCAAGAGGAATTATCGCAAGAAATTTGGTAACGGGAGAAATCGAAAGACATTCAGCTCACGCGGTAGTCATCGCTTCCGGAGGTTACGGAAATGTGTATTTCCTTTCCACAAATGCAATGGGTTCCAATGTTTCCGCAGCATGGAAAATTCATAAAAAAGGAGCATATTTTGCCAATCCTTGTTATGTGCAGATTCACCCGACCTGTATTCCGGTTCACGGAACGCAGCAGTCGAAACTGACATTAATGTCTGAATCTTTAAGAAATTCCGGAAGAATCTGGGTTCCTAAAAAAATAGAAGACGCAGTTGCCATTCGTGAAGGAAAACTAAGACCGGAAAATATTGCAGAGGAAGACAGAGATTATTATCTGGAAAGAAGATACCCGGCTTTTGGTAACTTAGTTCCGAGAGATGTGGCTTCCAGAGCGGCAAAAGAAAGATGCGATGCCGGTTTCGGAATCGAAAATAATGATACCAAAGAAGGCGTTTTCCTTGATTTCTCTACCGAAATTATCAAAAAAGGAAAAGAAGCCGCTTTGGAAAAAAATATTCATAATCCGTCGGACAAGCAGATTTACGATTTGGGTAAAGCGTGGGTAGAAGAAAAATACGGAAACCTTTTCCAGATGTACGAAAAAATCACGGCTGACGACCCGTACAAAACCCCGATGAAGATTTATCCTGCCGTTCACTACACAATGGGCGGAGTTTGGGTTGATTATAATTTAATGTCCACAATTCCAGGTTGTTTCGTTGTAGGAGAAGCGAATTTCTCTGACCACGGAGCGAACCGTTTGGGAGCTTCTGCTCTTATGCAAGGTCTTGCAGACGGATATTTCGTACTTCCTTATACCATTGCGGATTATCTTTCAGCGGACATCAGAACAGGAAAAATTCCTACCGATACTCCGGATTTTGAAAATGCCGAAAAAGAAATAAAAGATAAAATTAATTTCTTCTTAAATAATAACGGAAGACATTCTGTTGACCATTTCCACAAAAAATTAGGACACATCATGTGGAACAAAGTAGGAATGGGAAGAACACCGGAAGGTTTGGCACAAGCCATTAAAGAAATAGAAGAAGTAAGAAACGAGTTCTGGAAAGACGTAAGAGTTCCGGGAGATGCAACAGGTATGAATACCGAACTGGAAAAAGCATTCCGTGTTGCCGACTTCCTTGAATTGGGACAATTAATGGCAATCGATGCCCTGAACAGAAACGAATCCTGCGGAGGACACTTCCGTGAAGACCATGCTACGCCGGACGGAGAAGCAGAAAGAGACGACGAAAACTACAAATATGTAGCATGTTGGGAATATCAGGGAATTGATATTAATCAAGAGGTTTTATATAAAGAAGAGCTGGTGTACGAAAACATCGAAGTGAAAGCAAGAAGTTATAAATAATCTCCAAATACAGTAAAGAAAATGAGTGCAAAAAAAGGACTTAATCTGACTCTGAAAATTTGGAGACAGAAAAACAATAAAACAAAAGGACAGTTTGAAATATACAAAATTTCCGATGTTTCCACGGATTCATCATTTCTGGAAATGCTGGATGTTCTCAACGAAAACCTTGTAAACGAAGGAAAAGAACCGATTGCTTTCGACCACGACTGCCGCGAGGGAATCTGCGGTATGTGTTCACTCTATATCAACGGACGAGCACACGGCCCAGATACAGGAATCACAACCTGCCAGCTCCACATGAGAATGTTCAAAGACGGCGAAACCATTACCATTGAACCATGGAGAAGTGCGGCGTTTCCGGTAATCAAAGACTTGGTGGTGGACAGAAGTGCATTCGACAGAGTAATGGCAGCAGGTGGATTCGTTTCCGTAAATACTTCGGGAAATACGTTAGATGCCAACGCAATCCCCGTTCCAAAAGAAGATGCCGACAAAGCAATGGACGCCGCCGCGTGTATCGGTTGCGGAGCTTGTGTGGCAACCTGTAAAAACGGTTCTGCCATGCTGTTCGTAGGAGCTAAGGTTTCGCAGTATGCATTATTGCCACAAGGTAGAATAGAAGCAAAACGCAGAGTTCTGAATATGGTAAAAGCCATGGACGAAGAAGGCTTCGGAAACTGTTCCAACACCGGAGCGTGCGAAGTAGAATGCCCGAAAGGAATTTCATTAGAAAACATCGCAAGAATGAACCGCGAGTTCCTTTATGCAAGTGTAGATGACAAATAAAAACGGTTTTACCAATAAACTTTTACCCTCAGAATTTCTGAGGGTATTTTTTTTGTTGTTAAATCTTTCACAATTTGCCGATTAAATTTTAACATAACCTGCGAAAACAGTATTTTTGTGCGCAAATTTTAGATAAGACATGAAGAAAATATTTTTAGTGCTTCTTTTAGCAGTATTAGCAGTTTCCTGCTCCAAAAAAGTAGAGGTAAAAGGAAAAATCACCGGAGGCTCTCCTCTGGAAAGAATGGAATTCATCTCCGCATCAGGCGTGGCTACATTGCCGCTGGTGAACATCGGAGCAAACGAAAAAGGTGAGTTCAACGGAAGTTTTGAAGCTCCCGAAAACGGAATGTATATGATGACCTACGGCGGAAGACAGCACATGGTCTATCTGAAAGGCGGACAAACCCTGAATTTCACAGCAGATGCACTCACTTTTCCCGAAAGCATTAAATTTCAAGGTGATGTGCAGAAAAACAACGATTATCTGAAAAAAGTTCAGGAATCCATTGGGAAATACGCTCAAAAAATTGATATTCAGAAAGTTATTAATAATAAAGAAGACGATTTTCTGAAAGAAGCCCAAAAAATAAAAGCCGACTTGGATAAAATCGCAGAAGATGAAGGTAAAAAAAGCGAAGCCGACAGCGATGTCATCAACTATAAAAAAGATGAAATAACTGCGAGTATTCTGGGGCTATTAGGGCAGTACAGCATGTCGTACGGCATGATGACCAATAATCCGAACTTCAAAGTTTCTGAAAATTTCAGAAAATACGAAAAAGAACTGGAAAACGATAACGACAGACTTGTGAAAACCCAGCCGATGTACAGAAATTACCTTCTGAATAAATTTTCCAAAGACTATCAGGTTTTCACCCAAAGCAAAAAGAAAGATGAAAATTCTACCAATTCCGGGCTGTTTGCGGAATATTTGGATTCCCGAAAAGATGTTTCACAAATCACGAAAGATTATCTGCTTTCATTGGTGATGCTTCAGTTTGATTTGTCGCCTGCAATGAAGCCGGAAGTGAAAGAAAAATTAGCCAAAATCATCAGAGAAAAAATCAAAAACGGAACAGTGAAAAAGGATATGGAAAGAATTCTTTTCGTGATTGGCGGACCGGAAAAAGGGAAAGCAATAGAAGGCGGAAAAATGATTAAGCAGGACGGAAAAGCATTTGCTTTCAGCGAGGTAAAAGGAAAACCGACAGCCGTAATGTTCTATTCATCATGGAATCCGTATATCGCAGAATCGACAATTCCTGTTGTAAAAGAAATGGTGAATTTCTACAAATCCAAAGTTAATTTTGTTTTCGTAAATCTGGACGATACCAAAGACCAGTTCATTAAAACCAGCAATGCAATGCTGATAGGCGTTTCCGGAACTAATGTATATGCGGAAGGCGGAATCAATTCCAAATTTGCAGAAGCATGGGGAATTTACGGTTTCAAAACTCCGGGATTTGTAATTCTGGATAAAGACGGAAAAACAGAAGGAAAATATTATAACATCAACGGAGGCGAACAGGCAGCGTTTGTTCAGGAAATGGACAGAGTTTCCGGACTGAAAGCGCCGTCAGCACAGCCGGAAGCGACTTTGCAGAACGACCTTGTTGCACCTCCTGCTCCTGAAGCACAACCAACGAAATAAAATTTTTGAATTAGGCATATAGTTAATATTTGTAAAGCATCAATAGGAACGGGCTTTAGCCCATTTATAAAAGAGGAGATTACCAAAAGGCTTTAGCCAAAATTTAATTCCTCTTCTGATTAATCTTAAACCCTAATTCAATAAAATTTTAAAACCAGTAATTTTTATCTTTATTAAGGTAAAAATAAAGGTGAAAAGAATACCAGTAAAGTCTTGCCAATTCTTTGACAAGACTTTATTTTTAAATTTTAAATCAAAAAGACTCCGAAAATCTTTACCATAAAAAATTCATGAAAAAAAAGAAAAACATCATTCTTGAAAACATTCATCTCGTTTCTGCCGGAGCAAAAGGCGTTGCCGTAGGAAGAACGGAAGAAGGGAAAACGGTTCTGGTTTCCGGAGCTGTTCCCGGAGATGTGGTGAATGCAAGGGTGAAAAAATCAAAATCCAGATATTACGAAACGGAAGCGGTAGAAATTCTGGAAAAATCGCCTTTTCGTGTAGAGCCGGAATGTAGACATTTCGGAGTGTGCGGAGGTTGCAAATGGCAGAATCTCAGTTACGAAAAACAACTGGAATACAAGCAGGAAGAAGTGTATAACAATATCAAAAGAGTCGGAGGTTTTGACGATTTTGAAACGCTTCCGATTCTGGGTTCGGAACAGCAGTATTTTTACAGAAATAAAATGGAATTTTCCTTTTCCAACGCACGCTGGCTTACTTTGGATGAAGTGAATTCCGGCAATGATATTTCGGATAAAAACGCACTCGGATTTCATATTCCGGGAATGTGGAGCAAAATTCTGGATTTGAAAGAATGTTTTCTTCAGGAAGAACCGTCCAATTCTATCCGTCTGGAAGTAAAATCTTTTGCAGAACAGCATAACATGGGTTTTTTCGATGTGCGGAATCAGGAAGGCTTTCTGCGAACACTGATGATGCGCCAGAATTCAAAAGGAGAGTGGATGGTACTTTTCCAGCTATTTCGTGAAGACAAAGGCAGCCGTGAACGACTTTTCAATCATCTTTTAGAGAAATTCCCTCAAATTACTTCTTTGGTGTACGCCATTAATCCGAAACAGAATGATTCTATTTATGATTTGGATATTCAAACCTATTACGGCGACGGTTTTTTAATGGAAGAAATGGACGGACTGAAATTTAAAATCGGAGCAAAATCGTTCTTCCAGACCAATTACCGACAGGCTTTGGAATTGTACAGAAAAACATTGGAATTTGCTGATTTGAAAGGGGATGAAGTTGTGTATGATTTGTATACCGGAACAGGAACGATTGCCCAATATGTCGCCCGAAATGCCAAACAGGTCATCGGGATAGAATCCGTGCAGGAAGCGATTGACGCAGCCACGGCACACGCAGAACTGAACGGACTTTCCAATACAACATTTTACTGCGGAGACATGAAAGAAGTGTTTACCGAAGAATTTTTGCAGAATCACCCGAAAGCCGATGTGCTGATTACCGACCCGCCACGAGACGGAATGCACCAGAAAGTAGTAGAGCAGATTCTGAAACTTTCCCCCGAAAGAATCGTGTATGTAAGCTGTAATTCGGCTACGCAGGCAAGGGATTTGAACCTGATGAAAGAACAGTACAGATTGGTGAAAATTCTGCCTGTCGATATGTTCCCGCAGACCCATCATGTGGAAAATATTGCGCTGTTGGAACTGATTCATTAATTTTACATCAAATACCGATATGAAAAAATTTTTGTTCCTCTTTTTTTCCGGACTTGTTCTGTTTTCCTGCTCGAGCGATGATGACATCTGCACAAGCGGTGAAGCTACGCCGAGGCTTAAAATGAAATTCCGGACTACTGAAGGAAAAGAGAAGACACTTGATTCCCTGTATCTGGATGTGGCGTATGGAAGTGGAAAAATCAATATCGTCAGCGCAAAAAGCGTTGATTCTGTCATGATTCCGCTGAGAGTAGACGAAAGTCCTTTTACTGAAATCTTCGTGCGCCTTACCAATAAAGGTGAAGAATCGGCGATAAAAATCAACTATACTACGGAATCGGAATATGTTTCTCCGGCTTGCGGAATCAAAAGGATTTACCGGAATCTCAATCCTGAGCTGGAATCCGCAAATCCCGTAATCCGTGTAGATAAAGTCCAAAATGAAATTACCAATGAAGAAAAATCACATCTGTACCTTATTTTTTAGTTTTTTCTTTTGTTTTGCTTTAGGACAGCAAAAAAGTGATACGATAGTTTCGCCGAAGAAAAAATACAGCCCGAATTTCATGGTCGGTTTTGATGTACTGAATACCGGAGTTTCCTTTTTCTCCGACAGGAAGCTGTATCAGGGATTTGTTTCCACTCAGGTCAAGCCCAATCTGCATGCGGTGCTGGAAGCAGGTTTCGAGAAAAATATTTATCAGAAAAACAATTACGATGCAGAGGCAGGCGGAGCATTTTTGAAGCTCGGAGCTTTTTATATGCTGGCTCACGACAGGGAAAATCCGCAGAACGGTTTTTATGCAGGAGGAAAAATTGCCGGCTCGATGTACAATCAGGAATATTTCAAAGTTCCGGTTCGGGGATTTGAGGGAGGCGATTATACGGAAGCGTTTCCGGAATCCAATCAGTCTTCATTCTGGCTGGAAGGAACAATCGGGGGGCGTGTACAGCTTTTTGAATCACCGTTTTATATTGATGTTACCGCACAGCCGAGATACATGATTTTCACTTCCAAGCAGGAAGATATTGTTCCGATGATAGTTCCCGGTTTCGGAAAAAGTTCCACGAAATTCAATGTCGGATTCACGTGGAGTATTGCGTACAGCTTCTAATTATCCGTTTCCTGAAGGAGTTTCCCGATAGTGCTTTCCGTTTTCAGCCTTACATCTTCCGTAGTTGAATTATTGTCAATCACGAAATCCGCCAGTTTGATTTTGTCCTTTTCGGGCATTTGTTTTTCCATAATTTTTTCCACTTCGCAGTAGGTTTTGCCGTCTCTGTCCATTACTCTTTTGATGCGAATATTGTCATCGGCGGTTACCAGAACGGATTTGTAGCAACTTTCATTCAGTTTTAACTCAAATAAAAGGGCAGTTTCTTTAAAAACAAATTCGGAATTTTGGTTTTCTACCCAATTTTCAAAATCATTTTTTACGGCAGGGTGAATTAAAGAATTAAGTTTTTTCAAAAGTTCATCATTATTAAAAACCTTTTCGGCAACGTATTTTCGGTTGTAGAAACCATTTTCGTCATAAGCATTTTCGCCGAGAAGTTCTTTGATTTTTTCTTTTAAAACCCAATCTTTATTCACGATATTTTTCGCCTCGTCATCGGAATAATACACCGGAAAACCCATTTCTTCAATGATTTTCGCAACGGTTGTTTTTCCCGAACCGATTCCTCCGGTTATGCCGATGATTTTGCTTTTGGCTTTCTGCTTTCCGCTTTCCGCTGATTGCTGATTGCTGATTGCTGACAGCGAATTATCCGTCAGTTCAAAAATCAGATTGGATAATTTTTCCACATCGCCGTCTATCGTTCCGGACATATATCTTTCGTAAACATCACGGTTATCGGGAGGATTGAGATTGAGAATTAATCCTTTTTCCAATGCGAGAAGACGCAGAAACTCCCTTTGCGTTCTTCCGTTTCCTTCTCTGAAAGGATGAAGATAATTGATGTTATCCAGAATTTCGGCTAATTTTTTCGCTAAATCTTTTCGGTTGTTTTTGGGAATAGTTTTGTATTGTGCAATCAGCGTATCGATGTATTGAAAAGCGATATGGAACCGTTCTCCGTCAAAAAACGGTTTTCCGCCTTTGCTGATATTCACAGTCCGCACTTTTCCTGCCCACGAATAAATGTCCTGAAACAAATGCTTGTGAATGGCAAGTAAATCGGAAGAATCCTTGATTTTAAAGGGATTTTCGTATAATTCTTTTGTGCGTTTCGTAACTGCTCCGCTTTCGGCAAAAAGTAAAATATCGTGTTCGGAAATATTCGCCAAATTACGCAGAACTCCTGTTTTCGGGTCTGTATAAGTATAATCAGGGTCTATGTATTTATAGGAATCAGACATACGCCTTCTCTTTTGCAGACTTTATAAATTCTGCAAATGTAATTTTGCCCGTCACATAATCACGGATGAGTGCAATTCCTTTCGGTGTCGGCTCAAAACCCTCGAACATATTCGTTCCGATAGCATTTGCCGTATTTTCCAACGTCTTCAAATCGGAAAACGGAACGCCCATTATTGTCAGGTTTTTGCGGTCTATTTCTAAGGGATTGTACATTTTTTTGAGTTTTTTTTATTACGAATATACACTTTTTTTAAACACGAATTGCACGAATTTTCACGAATGACACGAAGTTATTTTAGTTTGTTTCTCAATAAATTTTTCTGAAAATCCAAACATCTTTTGCTTTTATTGTATCATTAATGACAGCTAAACTTTTTCCTTTATTTTTTTCTCTGACTATGATTTTTTCGTTTCCGTTTTGAGAAAGTATTTTTTTATCAATAGGATATTTATTGGTATCAATAGGATTGAATTGTATATCAAATATGAAATAGGATATTACCAACCCCAAAACTCCGCAAATTATTTTTAAAGATTTATTTCTTAAAAATAGAATTAAAAATGAAAAAAAAGATAAAACACACGAAGAATAGTGAAAACTCCAAAACAGATTGTAATTTAACCTGTTCGTAAATGTCCATTCTGAAAAAAAAGTTGTTTTAACAGTAGTTATAATTACAATTCCTAAAAAAACAAAGAACAGAAATTTTAATGATTTTCTCATCAATTATAATTTTGATAGTTTAAAAAAAAAATCCGTGTAATTCGTGAAAATTCGTGTCATTAGTGTTTCATCTAATACCCAAAAACCTCATTAAAACTATACGTTTCAATTAGTCTGCTTTTTCGATTTTTTTAGAACGTTTAGATAAAGTCGTCAATTTCTTTTTTGACAAACGCTTTGCTTTATCGGCTTTGATAAATTCGCTGATGGCTTTTTCTTCTTCTTTTGTTAATGCTCTTGATTCCACTACGAAATCAACGTCCAATGGTTCTTTAATTAATCCCATAATTTTATGTTTTAAAGTATTTGCCAATTAGTTTTTGTGCCGTTTCTGTTGTGATGACCATCAAATGTCCTCCAAAATGAACAGCGCCCAAAGTTTTGATATAATGGTCAATAAGTTTTGTTTTTGCAATAAACGAAACATAACCTCCACCGCCACGCTGAAATGAGAGTTTACAAGCAAAAGCAACCAAATTCCCCGGAACTCCAAGATAAACTTTACCCGTTCCAATGTTAAACGGAGAACTTTCTATCAAGTGCATATAAACGTGGTCTGACTTCACTTCCAAACTTACCAAACCCTGAATAATATTTGTGTTATTTACGATTGTTAATTTGTAAATTTCTCTTTCAAATTTTTTAAATTCATCTTTCCAATTGAAATTCCAGCCATTCTTTTTAGAAATGTTTTTCAGTTCGGTTGAAGTCAATAAAGATATTTCAGTCTGAAAACTGTCTCCGGACTGCACATTCTCAATCGAGTTTGTTAATTTGTCAACGATAAAGTCTAACTCTATTTTAGAATCTTTATTCATATACCAAATTTACAAAAAAATATGATTGAAAATTTTCATAAATCATTCATCAATTATAATCTTAGTATCCAAAAACCTCATTAAAACTAAAAGTCTGGTCGAGTTTCACACCTTTTTCCGTCATTTTCAGACTTGCTAATTCATTATGTGCGTCGTGTTCAAAAAAGAGTAGATAATCGTTGTCAATACATTGTTTCAGAAATTTCCCTTTTTCTTCCAAAGTCAGAAGCGGACGCGTATCGTAACCCATCACATACACCTGCGGAATATGTCCCGCTGTCGGAATCAAATCCGCTGCGAAAACTATCGTTTTATCCTGATACTGCAATACGGGAAGCATTTGTTTTTCGGTGTGTCCGTCCACAAAAATCACGTCCATTTTCAGGTCGGGCGCAAAACCGTAATTTCCGTTTTGCGGAAGCGGAAGAAAATTCAGTTGTCCGCTTTCCTGCATCGGCAGAATATTTTCTTTCAGGAAACTCGCTTTTTCTCTTGCATTAGGTTCTGTTGCCCATTGCCAATGGTTTTCATTAGTCCAGAAATGGGCATTTTTGAACGCCGGTCTGTAACCCGTTTTGTCGTCATTCCATTCAATCGCACCACCGCAATGGTCGAAATGAAGATGCGTGAGGAAAACATCGGTAATATCTTCCCGCACAAAACCGTATTTCTGTAAATTTTTATCCAAAGAATCATCGCCCCAAAGCGAATAATGTCCGAAAAATTTCTCGTCCTGCTTGTTTCCGAGTCCGCAGTCGATAAGGATTAATTTTTTTCCGTCTTCCACCAAAAGGGAGCGTGTTCCGAGTTCTATTAAATTTTTTTCATCGGCAGGATTGGTTCTTTCCCAAAGCGATTTCGGCACTACGCCGAACATTGCACCGCCGTCTAATTTGAATTTTCCGCATTGTATAGGATATAACTTCATAATGGATATTTTTTAGAGCGTTGTTAGGGCTTCAAGCCCTAACAACGCTTTTTATTTCTTTATTTTTTGAGGGTCTTGTAATGTATCGAAAATTTTAAGAATGTGAATAGCGTTTTCGGTATCCGGTTTGTAAACGATTTTATAATGACTTATAAACATTCTCCGATAAGGTTCGCCTAAAATTTCATCGGTTTGATATTGTTCCGGAAAGATAATTCGTTTCGATTTATTTATAATTTTTGTCCTGATTCTTTCGGCAGTTTCTTCCGAGCCGGACATTTCTAATATCCAGTCGTAAATTATTTTTAAGTCCGAAATCGCTCTTTCCGACCAGATAATCTGCAATTCAGGAATCATTTTACCAGTTTTTTACTTCTTTTTCCAAATCCGAAACCGTTTTGAAACGTCCTTCCGCAATATCTTTTTCGGCATCTTTTATTTGTCGGGTGTATTCTTCTTTGGTCAGCGGTTCGCCGGAAACAGAGAACGCCACAAGGTCATTTTCATCGGATTGTAAAGCCAAAAGCGACTCAAATAACTCAATACGGTCGTCATTGATGCTATTGATGAATTTTTCGATGAACTGATATTTTCTGGTTGCTAAATCCATAATCTATGATTTTATGTAAAAATACAAATTTTAAAATTTATTAATCCCGCTCATCTTTTCCGCAATCTTCCTTTCGTTTTCATCGCCGTTTTCGAGGTGGAAAATAATATTTTGAAAATCTTCTTCTTTTCTGTTTTGCGACAATTTTTGGGCAATAAAAATCTCGGTCGGAATGATTTTCAAACCGAAAGCACCTTTCATTTCCTTTCTAACGAATTCATCGCCCATATTTTCCATAAAAACCGGACATTTCTGAACTTTTTCGTATTTGAAAGTCAGTTTCCGAAGATGCTCATAAAGTTCCTCATCGTTCATCGGTTCTACCGTTCCGCGAATCTGCACCGCTTCATAATTCCACGTGGAAACATTGATATGATTGTACTACGACGAAGAAATATAAGAATGTGCTCCCAAAAAATCACACAAAACCTCATCGCCGTTTTCCAGAACTTTCGCCTGAAAATTTGACCTTGAAAGATGCGTTTCCAGATAAAAATTCCCGTTTTCCTCATTTCCCAAAAACATTGAATGTGTGGCAGATAATTTCTCTTTATCGGAAATCAAAATTGCAAAAGCATTCTCGCTGATGATTTTTTTCATCAGTTCGGCGTCTTCGCTTTTGTAGAGTTTTGGAATGTGCATTTTATTTAAAATTTAGTATCCAATCTTCTTTGGTAATCTGAAACAATTCCATTTCCCTGCCGTGAAAATTTATGGTTCGGTTTCGTTTCATTCCGTTTTTCAAAGCCACTTTTTTAGAGTTTTCGTTTTCGGGAATAATGATTGAAACAAGTCTTTCATGGAAGTTATTTTTAAAAGCAAAATCCCTGCATTTTTTTGATGCTTCAAAGGCAAAACCTCTCATTCGAGACTTAGGAAGAATGGAATAAGCGATTTCAAGTTCAAACTCATTATCTACTTCTCTTACCAAAAGTCCGCTTTGACCGACAATTTCGTTATTTTCTTTATTGATTAAAATATTCTGTCCCCCAAGATTATTTTCATATCTGTGAAAAGTCCATTCAAACCATTTTTCGCACCGCTCTTTCGGCGTTTTGAATTCGTCCATTCCGAGAAGTTTTGAAGTCTGTTCGTCTTCAAATAATTCAATCCAAATGTCAAAATCAGAATGTTCAAGTTTCCGGAATTTCAACCTTTCCGTTTCCTGATTGGTTAATAAATATTTCATTAAACTTTGACTTTAAAGCATTTATATTGTCTATTTATTTTTAATTTGTATCTTTGCAGAAGAAATTAGTTATCTAATTATAAAAAGGATTGGAGTGTCTCCGGTCGAGCAGAAGCCAAACATTGTTTGGCTTTTGTTTTTATGGGAAAATTTTAAGTCCGTACTTTTTATTGTTTTTCGTATATATTTTATCTTTAAAAATCTCAAAAGCGGGATTCGCACGATTGGGTTCTATTACAAAACGTGCAACAGGATAGGCTATCAAATCTGCCAGTTGCAATCCGTTGATATTTTCTTTTTTACTTTTAAAAACAATGGTCGTTTTCATTTCCCGAAATCTTTGTGCAGACACATAACTTGTTCCTCTGGACAAAAGCCGTTGGAAATGCTCGTCTAATTTCTTGTCTTCTTTTTTGCCCCGTTTTTCGATGATAACTTCGAGTTGTTTTGTTTCGGTTTTTACTTCATCTAAACAGAAAACCGCTCTTTCCATAATGAATGACAATGCCAGTTCATATACATCATTCGATAATTTTCCGTAAGTTTTTATATATTTTTCTTTGTTGATAGCAGATGCAATTATTTGATAGTCAGAATTTTTGATAGTCGAATTGATATATTCATAAAATTGCCTCTTAATTTCCATATCAAATAATATCTGAAACTCTTTATCACATTTTCTAATATCCCGCGAGTGGAAAATCACTTCTTTATTTTTCCAAAACGTTCTTTTGATATTATTAAATTCATTGCGAATCAAATGGTAACTTTCTTCGGGAATTAATATTCCGCACAAGAGAAACACAGGAAAATCTACATCTAAATTTACCAATCCGTGGTCGCCACTTTCGTCAATGTATAAATAATATTTTCCCATTTTTCAACCTTAAACTTTGAACGTTAAACCTTAGCCTAAAAAAGTTCATCAGGTCTTCTCGGTCTCGAAATTTTCAAATGCTGATACGCTTTTTCCGTTACTTCCCGACCTCTCGGCGTTCTGATGATAAATCCTTCCTGTATCAAAAACGGCTCATAAACTTCTTCCAAAGTTTCGGGATTTTCCCCGATAGAAGTCGCCAAAGCCGAAATTCCGACAGGTTTCCCTTTGAAGTTTTCAATCATCACACGCATAATTTTGTTGTCCATATCGTCAAGACCGTCTTCATCGACGTTTAAGGAATTTAAGGCAAATTTCGTAATGTTCATTTCGATTTCGCCGTTGCCTTTTATTTCCGCAAAATCCCGAACTCGGCGCAAAAGTGCATTCGCAATTCTCGGCGTTCCGCGGCTTCTTCTCGCAATTTCCAGTGCCGCATCTTCGTAAATTTTCACGCCTAAAACTCTCGCACTCCGCTCGATAATCATTCCCAAAAGTTCCACCGTATAATATTCCAATCGGCTTTGGATTCCGAATCTTGCGAGCATCGGTTTTGTCAGCATTCCGCTTCGTGTGGTTGCTCCGACCAACGTAAAAGGATTTAATCCGATTTGCACACTTCTCGCATTCGGGCCGGTTTCCAGCATAATGTCGATTTTATAATCTTCCATTGCGGAATACAGATATTCTTCCACAACCGGCGAAAGACGGTGGATTTCGTCAATGAAAAGCACGTCGTTTTCTTCCAGATTCGTCAAAAGTCCGGCTAAACTTCCCGGCTTGTCCAAAACAGGTCCCGAAGTAATTTTGCAGTTTACGCCCAATTCATTGGCAATAATATGTGCCAAAGTGGTCTTTCCCAATCCGGGCGGACCGTGAAGCAGAACGTGGTCGAGAGCCGCACCACGATTTTTCGCAGCAGCAACGAAAACTTCGAGATTATCCAAAGTTTTCCGCTGTCCTGCAAAATCGCTGAAACTCTGCGGACGGATTTTCTCTTCCTGCATCAGTTCATCATCGGAAAAATTGTCTTTATCGGCGTGTAAGAAATCGGGCATTTGTTTATATTTTTATGAAACCTTCAAAGGTTTGTTTTCGCTAAGGTTATCATTATTTCGTTAAAATCCAAATCAATTTTTTCGGAATGATACACCTACAAAAATAAAATTTCTGGATTGAAAATGGGAATTTTATGGAAAAGTTTTTTGGAAAATAAACCAAACCGCCTTAATTTGTCCATTAGCGTTCTCATTTTTGTACCATAAAATTCAAGATTATGGAAACAAAAGTTCAGTTCAATGTATTGGAAGCGATTGAAAATGTGTACAAATTCTCTAAGGATTCACAACTTCGTCCTGCATTTTTTGAAACGATAAATGCTGATTTACAAAGTCTTACCAGATATTTTCAGGTCAGTGAGCTTCAAGCCGTTTTGTTTGCCAATGCGTTTATCCTTTCCTTTGATGATTCTACAATGACGGCGGTGCTTAAACATTTGGGATTTCCGGATTACAAATTGATTTTTTATACAGAAGACATCAATATTTTGTTCAAAAAACAATTGCTGATAAAAGACCGCCATTACAACAGAAAACGAATGGATTTTGAAATCAGTAAAAGTGTTTCTTATGCGGTTATCAAAAATATTGGCCTTGTAAACGAAAAAAATGAAAAGACGAATCTGATAAAAATTCTGGAAGAATTCGACAAATATTCCGACCAGCTGGACAACGAATCCATTGAAAAATATGAGTTTGTAGAGTACATAAACTCTTTAGCGGAAGAATATCCTCATATTCAATTATTTAAAGAAATGACGAGGTGGAAATTAGATTCCTTTGAAAAGTATTTTTTGCTGGATACGATTTGGGATGCGGTAAGTCGCGGAGATAATGATTTCAATACGAGTGTTCAGCGAACCGTTGATGATTTTTATAATGATAACAGAGGTCAGTCAATGGAATCCGTCAATGAAATTATTGACGGAAAAACAAGACTTACAACGCTCAATCTCATTGAGTTATCAAAAGAAACCTATCGGAACAGAACCAATGCTAAATTGTCTAAAAATTTTCTGAAATTCCTCAAAGAAAACGAAAGCATCAATCTGGAATTTTTTGAAGAAAGCAATAAAAAACTGATTCAGGCAAAATCCATAAAAGCAAAGGAACTTTTTTACAGCGAAACTGAAATTCAGTCCATAGAAATGCTGAAAAATACGCTTGCGGAAACCAAATTCCGGCAGTTGCAAAAACGTCTGAAAGACAAAGCAATGCCTTTGGGAATCACAGTTCTGCTTCACGGAAAACCCGGAACAGGAAAAACGGAAAGCGTGTATCAGCTGGCAAAATCTTCGGGACGAAATATTTTTAAAGTCGATATTTCCGAAACCAAAAGTATGTGGTTCGGCGAAAGCCAGAAACTCGTGAAAAAGATTTTTACCGATTACGAAGAATTTAAAGAATCGGAGAAAAAATGCCCGATTTTATTGTTCAATGAAGCGGATGCCGTTATCGGAAAACGTAAGGATGCCGGAAGCTCCAATGTTGCCGATACCGAAAATGCCATTCAGAATATTTTACTGGAAGAACTTGAAAATTTTGACGGAATTTTGTTTGCAACGACCAATTTGGTGGAAAATCTGGATTCGGCTTTTGAGCGGCGTTTCCTTTACAAAATCAATTTTGAAAAACCCGAACCCAAAATCGCTTCCCAAATCTGGAAAAGCAAAATGCCGTTTCTTTCCGATGAAGAATCTTTGAAACTGGCTTCACAATTCAGTTTTTCGGGCGGAGAAATGGAAAATATCGCAAGAAAAATCCTTATGGACGAAGTGCTGAATAATATTTCCCCGAACTTCTCACAAATTGTAAAATATTGCCAATCTGAAAAATGGAGCGAGGAAAAAGGAAATCACAAAATCGGATTTTAATGTTAAAAAAGCAAATAAAAAATGGCACAAATCATCAACATCGGACTTAAACTTATCCGTATTTCTCCGGAAGATTCTTCACGTTTGGAACTATCGGACAATGCGGGAATCAGCTGGAAAATTATAGAGAGCAATCAATATATCGGAGAATTTTTTGAGCTGGCGAAAAGGGATTATATTATTTATGCAAAAACTTCCGCAGGCAGTTTTCAGTCGGTTACGTTCGGGCAGACGTGGACGGAGAAGAATTGGGGGAAATAATTTTGAAAAATAGTTGGAAATTGAGCCGTCCCGAATCGAAGATTCGGGACGGATTTTTAGGAAAATATTTATTTTTTATCAGTAATTCCTTTGTATAAATCAAGAATATCCTGATATATATCTTCATTGGTTGCAAAGAAATGCGTCGGAAATTTCTTTTCTAAAATCCAACTGTTGGAATTTTCATTAGTTATGCTTTTAAAAAAGGATTTATAATAATCCGAATGTTCAAGGATATAAAAATTATTTTTATTGGTATTTCTTAATCCGACTACTTTGTCCTTATAATTAATTCTGATAAAGATTTCATCATTGCCCAATCCTTTCAAAGTAATATCGGTAAATTTTCCTGATGAGGTGTTTGGATTTAACTCTTTGAGTTTTTGTTCAACTTCATTTTTGGATAAAAGATTTGCCGGTTTTTTGAAATCGAACTTTGATTGAGTTTTGCCTTGAAGAATTTCTCTGAGGTTAATATCTATTGCAAGAAGTTCATCATCATTCAGCCAAGAAGGATGAGGAATTGCAAAAACATTGTATTGGTCAATTTTTCCTTTGATGATTAGCCTTTTACTATTTTGTTCAAGTAAAACTTCGCCATTGTTATCAAATTGGTCAAGTCCGGAAGAAGTTCCGAGTAGAATAATATTTTTAGGATTTAGCAAATGTAAAAATTCGAGGGTTAAATTTTTACAGATGTATAAAATATCAACTTCTTTGTTTTTTTGTATATCAGTAAATTTTTTTGAGGGAAAATATACATAGTTCATAAAATTGAATTCATTATTCATTTCATAAATCATTTTCATTTTCATAAGTTGTTTGTAAACTTTCCAATTTGTTTTATACCCATTCCATGATGAATTTCCCAGCAAAAGTTTTTCAGAGGTTAATGTGCTTTCTTTGATTTCATCTATTTTTTTAGTAGGAAATGGACAGTTTGAATAGGGATTGAGTGCTAATATTAGTGTTTTGAATTTTAAATTACACGGTTTTTGAAAAGCGTAGTAATCTAAATAGTAATTTTCAGCGATTGGCTTACATTTCTTAACTGTTTTATCAGCCCAATCTTGTAATTCCGAGCTATAATTATATTCTGCCATATTTTTATTTTCCACAAATATACATTGCTTGTCGGTCATTCTGAGGGTTTTTAGTTTTTTTTGTAAACAGTCGTTGTTTGTCTACTTGGAGTTTCATCTTTGTACTTATTTTAATCAATCAACAATGAATTTATATCTCGACGACCTCCGCCCAACACCTGAAAACTTCTCCCGTGTTTATTCCTTTGAAGAATTTACAGCATTCATCACGGAAAACGGTATGCCAGATTTTATTTCCTTTGACCACGATTTGGGCGAGGGAAAAACCGGTTTCGATTGTGCAAAATGGCTGGTAGAATTTTGTTTAGACAACGAACTTCCGCTTCCCGAATTTTCTGTTCACAGCCAAAATCCGGTAGGAAAGGAGAACATCGAAAAACTATTGGAAAATTTCAAAAACACACACGGATAATATTCCCCTCCTTTGGAGGGGTGGATTCCGAACAACGTTCGGAAGACGGGGTGGTTTTATAATATAAACAAAAATGTTTATATTTGTATTGTGAATTCAAAACTCATTAAATACAAAGGCATTCATCCGGGAATTATTCTGGAGCGAGAATTACAAAAACGGTCGATGAAAAAACGTCAGTTCGCTTTGGCTTTGGGAGAATATCCGCAAACGCTTAACGATATTACCAAAGGTAAAAGAAATATTCCCGTTGCTCTGGCTTTGAAAATCGAGAAAGAACTGGAACTGGAAGAGGGAACAATGGTTTTGTTGCAGAGCTATTACGAGATAGAAAGAGAGAAAATAAAAATGCAGACTTGTCCCGATATATCCGTTTTCCGAAAGGCTTTGTTTTGGGATGCCGACATCAATAAAATCGATTGGAACAAACAATATAAAGCGGTTATCCACAGGGTTTCCGAACGCGGAAACGAGGAAGAAAAAGAAGAAATCTATCGTTTTTACGGCAAAGACAAAGTAGAATCCGCACTTCATTCAAAAAGAACAAAGCCAATGCAATTACAGTCATAATCCCGGAATATGCTTTATTACAACAGCATAAATGACTTGCTGAAAAGCAGTCTGAAAATTTTAATGGCTTCAAAAGTTTTTGAAAATTTCAGATTGGTGGGAGGAACGGCTTTAAGTCTGCAATTGGGTCACAGAATTTCGGTAGATATTGATTTGTTCAGCGATGCACCTTACGGAAGTATTGATTTTGCTGAAATAGAACGTTTTCTTAAATCAAAATTTACTTATACAGACGGTTTTTCGGAAGGAAATCCGGCAATGGGAAAGTCGTATTTTATCAGGACAGACAAAGATAATTCGGTAAAACTTGATGTGTATTACACGGACGCTTTTATACAACCTTCAAAAACAGCAGATAATATCCGTTTGGCAACCATTGAAGAAATTATCGCAATGAAAATGGACGTTGTGCAGAGAGGCGGACGTAAAAAAGATTTTTGGGATTTACACGAATTGCTCAATGATTATGACATTGATACGATGCTGAAACTTCACGAAAAGCGTTATCCTTACAGCCATGACAGAGCATTAATTCTGAATAATTTTACCGATTTCAGTATTGCAGACGATGATTTTGACCCAATTTGCCTGAAAGGAAAATATTGGGAATTCATCAAAGAAGATATTGAAGAAGCCGTAAATAAATTCTGAATTATCGAACCGAGTTATTCCCCTCCTTTGGAGGGGTGGATTCCGAACAACGTTCGGAAGACGGGGTGGTTTAAAAATAATTTCACAAACAGCCATACTTTGTCCGTTTACTTATTTACATTTGCAACAACTTTAAACCTTGAACCTTAAACTTTAAACCAAAAAAACAATGGCAAAAACAGACCAACTATTCCGACTGATGAACATCGTGGAATTCCTGAGAAGCAGACAGCCGGACGGCGCAACCTATCAGGAAATTTTAACCTATCTTGAGGAACGGCATTACGCAGACGGTTTTGATTTGGCGTTCAGTGAAAAAACGTTCAATAGAGACCGCCAAATGATACTGGAACATTTAAAAACCGAAATCAAATTCAAGCGTTCCACGATGACGTATCAGATTGTAAATGAGGAAGATTACGAATCTACACAGAATATTTTTGATAATCTGCTGCTTATCAATGCCTACAAACAAACCGAAAATAATTCCAAAATTATGTTTTTCGAGAAAAGACAGGCTTCGGGTTTGCACAATCTGGAAGGGATTATTTACGCCATTAAAAACTCAAAAATCATCAGTTTCGATTATACTAAATATTGGGAAAACACTTCTCAGAAAAGGGTTTTGCAGCCTTATGCTTTAAAGGAATTTCGGAATCGGTGGTATCTTTTGGCGAATGAATTGGACGGAAAAGATTTCTTTATAAAAACATTTGGGTTAGACCGTATTTCCGATATGGAAATTCACAACAAGACCTTTAAAAAACAAACTGTTGATGTAGAAGCAATGTTCGTCAATTCATTCGGAATTATTTCTACATTAAATGAAAAACCCGAAAAAATCATCCTTTCTTTCGATGCAGAGCAGGGAAAATATGTGAAATCGCTTCCGATTCATCATTCCCAAAAAGTGTTGGCAGACAATGTAGACGAATACAAAATCGAGCTCACGCTCGTTCCGACCTACGATTTTTACCAAGAATTATTAACTCACGCAGAACGCGTGCGGATTGAAAAACCGTTATCCGTCCGAAAAGAATATTTGAAAGTGTTGAAAATTGCAGAGGAGATGAATTTATTTTAAATTCCTAATTTTACGGTTATGAAATTAATCGGTCCTTTTAAACAAATCGTAACGCTTGCCAATCTCCCTTTACGCGGAAAACTTTCCGATGACCAACTCGAAATCATCGAAAACGGAGGGATTTTGGTAGAAAACGGAAATATAATTGAAGTTGGAAATTTTGAAAACCTACGCTCTGTCATTCCGAGCGACAGCGAGGAATCTCAATTTGAGTTTATTGAAGATACCCAAATTGCAATTCCTGCATTCACCGATTCCCACACTCACATCTGTTTCGGCGGAAACCGTGCCAACGATTTCGCAATGCGGAATGCCGGAAAAACCTACCTCGAAATTGCTGAAAGCGGCGGTGGAATTTGGAGCTCGGTTCAGCATACGAGAAATGCTTCGGAAGAAGAATTATTAAAAACGACATTGGAGCGGATTCAATTTTTAATCTCTTTGGGAATTACCACGATTGAAATAAAATCCGGTTACGGATTAGACGCGGAAAACGAACTGAAAATGCTTCGTGTCATCAAAAAAGCACAGGAAAAAACTCCGGCAACACTCGTTCCGACCTGTCTTTCTGCACATCTGAAACCAAAAGATTTCAACGGAAGCAATGAGGAATATCTCAATTATATTTTAACCGAAATTCTGCCGAAAGTAAAAGAAGAAAACCTCGCAAAACGGGTGGATATTTTCATTGAAAAATCGGCATTTCAGCCGGAAGAAAGCCGAGAATTTTTACTTAAAACTAAAAATTTAGGTTTTGAAATAACCGTTCACGCCGACCAGTTTACCGCAGGAAGTTCAAGAATTGCCGTAGAAGTCGGAGCAAAATCTGCCGACCATTTGGAAGCCACGATTGATGAAGATATTGAGTTTCTGGCAAAATCCGAAACCGTTGCTGTTGCACTTCCCGGATCAAGTCTGGGATTGGGCGAAAAATTTACTCCGGCACGAAAAATTTTAGACCAAAACGGAATTTTAGCCATTGCCAGCGACTGGAATCCCGGTTCTGCACCAATGGGAAATCTGATTACTCAGGCGAGTATTCTGGCGACTTATCAAAAACTTTCCACAGCAGAAGTTTTGGCGGGAATCACATTCCGTTCCGCTTACGCACTCGGTTTGGAAGACAGAGGAAAATTAGAAAAAGGAAAGAAAGCGGATTTTGTGACTTTCAAAACGGACAATTTTCAGAATATCCTTTATCAACAGGGAAGTTTGAAAGCGGAATCGGTTTATATCAATGGCGAAAAAATTTAGAATTATAAACAACCACGAAAAACACGAAAGGCACGAAAATTTTTAATGAATGTCCGTTTCTAATCATAACGTTGAACCTCAATATTCACTTTGTCATTCCGTAGGAATCTAAATTACTGAAAATGAAATCATTTAGATTCCTGCGGAATGACAAACATCCGGCTAAAAATGTGCAAATACTAATAGAATTTAATTTTTAACAAGCTCTCAACTTTTGCATTCCTATTTCCCCCAATTATTTTTTCGTATATTTTATGCCTTTTGTGGTTAATAATTTTTTTTGACTTATCTTTAACCTCATCAAAAAATCAACCAATGAGCAATCTCGATATGTGGGAAGTTTTCATTCAGACAAAACCCGGACTTTCCCATAAACACGCAGGAACAGTACAGGCAGCAACCGCCGAAACGGCACTGCAAAACGCCCGTGATGTGTACACAAGAAGAAAGGAAGGAACTTCAATATGGGTAGTTCCGAGCAAATATATTGTAACTTCGGAAGGTATGGACAGGGAAGCGTTTTTCGACCCTGCGGACGATAAACTGTACCGTCATCCTACATTTTACCAGATTCCGAATGATGTGAAAAATATGTAAAAAGCGGGAAGGCGGAAGTCAGAAGCGGGAAGTTGAAAAACTTCCATCTCCCATCTTCCAACTTCCATCTGAAAATTATGAAAAACTATCTCTTAAAAATCGCCGACGACACTCTGATTATGGGACAACGCCTTGCCGAATGGTGCGGAAAAGGACCGTATCTGGAAGAAGACATTGCCCTTACCAATATCGCACTGGATTATCTCGGTCAGTCTTCACTTTTTTACAAATATGCGGTGCAGTTTCACGAGGGGAAAACGGAAGACGATTTGGCTTTTCTCCGCTACGAACAGGAATATCTGAATGCACAACTTACCGAATTTCCGAACGGAGATTATGCGCAAACCATTCTGAAAACGTATTTTTTTGCGGTGTATCAGAAACTTTTGTTTGAAAATCTGATGAAAAGTCAGGATTCGCAGTTGTCTGCATTGGCGGAAAAATCCCTGAAAGAAGTAAAATACCATTACACCCACACCAAAACGTGGCTCAATATTTTTGCCGGCGGAACGGAAGAAAGCAAAATGAGATTGAAAAACGCACTCGAAAATCTTTGGGAATACACAGGTGGATTGTTTGATGAAACGGAAAGCGAAGAAGATTTGGTAAAATTAGAAATCGTTCCCGATTCCGAAGCACTGAAAAATGAATGGTTAAAAGTTGTTCAAAAAGATTTTGAAGAATTTAAACTCGAAATCCCCGAAAATCCGTTTATGCAGAAAGGAAGCCGGAAAGGAATTCACACGGAATATTTCGGGTATATCCTTTGCGAATTACAGTATATGCAGAGAGCATATCCCGGTTGTGAATGGTAGGATTAATGGAACAATTTATCAATGTAAAACAATCAATTTCCCAAAGATTAAATCAGAAATTTAAAATTGTTATATTGATGAATTGGTTCATTTCCAAATTTTTACATTGGTAAATTTTTACATTGATACATTTATTAGAAATATTATCCCAAATTCCCGACCCCGAAATTCCCGTTATCAATATCGTGGAATTAGGAATTGTCCGTGGGGCGAAAATGATTTCGGAAAACGAAGCGGAAATTATCATTACACCAACGTATTCCGCTTGTCCGGCGATGTTTAATATTGAGGAAGACATTGTCAAACTTTTCAAGGAAAAAGGCATTTCCGCAAAAGTAAAAACGCAGATTTCTCCGGTATGGACAACCGACTGGATAACCGATGAAGCCAGAGAAAAATTAAGAAAATACGGAATCGCACCGCCGGAAAAAGGAGCGGGAGAACATCATCTGAACATTCCCGTAAAATGCCCGAGATGCGGTTCGGAACACACGAAACAAATCAGCAGATTCGGTTCTACCTTGTGCAAAGCGAACTATCAGTGCAAGGACTGCCTCGAACCTTTTGATTATTTTAAATGCCATTAAGATTTATATCATATAAATTTCTTAATTTTTATTATTTAAAATCCGTATCTTAGTAAAAGAAATAAAACACCCTCAATATGCCTTACAATTATACTCAATTTGATGTGGAAGACCGCTTTGACGGTAAATTGAAAATCGCCTATCTCAACGACCCGGATACTTACAATGCACTCAACAGAATGGTATTGAAAGAACTCCGTGAGTTTATGGAAAAATGCGACGACGACCCGAATGTTCGCTGTATCGCCGTTTCGGGACGCGGACAGGCTTTTTCGTCAGGACAAAACATCAAAAGTGCGCTGGAACTTGCCGAACAAACTGCGGAAACTCCGATTATCAAAAAAATCGTACAGGATTATTACAATCCGATGGTGCTTTCCATTGTAAAAAACAAAAAACCCGTTATCGCTCTGGTAAACGGTCCTGCAGTAGGTGCAGGTGCAATGTTGGCATTCATCTGTGATTTCGCTGTGGCTTCGGAGAAGGCTTATTTTGCTCAGGCATTTTCCAATATCGGGCTGATTCCCGATACAGCAGGAACGTATTATTTGCCTAAATTTTTAGGCAGACAGACGGCAAGCTATCTCGCTTTTACAGGCAAAAAAATCTCCGCTGATGAAGCGAAACAGTTAGGAATGGTAGCAGAAATCTACAAAGCAGAAGAATTTGAAGCAAAAGCATTTGAATTGCTGGAAGAAATCTCCAACAGACCAACAAAAGCCTTAGGACTCACAAAACGTGCATTTTTGCATTCTTACGATAATTCTCTCGTGGAACAGTTGAATATAGAAGCCGTTTTCCAGCAAAAAGCATCCGAAGGGCACGATTTTGCGGAAGGAGTTGCCGCATTTCTGGAAAAAAGAGCGCCGAAATACAACGGACAATAAACTAATTCACCAATATATCAATGTAACAATTTATCAATTTGACAGTGCATTGTTACATTGATACACTGTTATATTGATACATTATGAACATAGGAATTATCGGTTCGGGAACAATGGGAATCGGAATCGCACAGGTGGCGGCGACCAACGGATGCCGTGTTTTTCTGTATGATGCCAATTCGGAGCAGACGGAAAAATCATTGCAGAATCTCGAAAACACTTTGCAGAAACTCGCTCAAAAGGAAAAAATTTCCTTTGAAGAAGCCGAAACCATTTTCAACAGAATCACATTCTGCACGGAATTAAAGGAACTCAAAGATTCCGAACTCGTGATTGAAGCCATTATCGAAAACAAAGAAATCAAAACCAAAGTGTTCAGCGAACTGGAACAATACGTTTCGGAAAACTGCATTATCGGTTCAAATACTTCTTCTATTTCGATAACTTCTTTAAGTTCGGAACTGAAAAATCCTGAACGTTTTTTGGGAATTCATTTTTTCAATCCCGCTCCTTTGATGCCTTTGGTGGAAATCATTCCCGGACTTTTGACAGAGAAAAATCTGCCTCAAAAACTTTATGATTTAATGAAAATCTGGAAAAAATCTCCCGTCATCACCAAAGATATTCCCGGATTTATCGTGAACAGAATTGCACGGCCTTTTTACGGTGAAGCGTTAAGGATTGCAGAAGAAAACATTGCCACTCCCGAACAAATTGACGATGCGATGCGGACTTTGGGAAATTTCAGAATGGGACCTTTTGAATTAATGGATTTAATCGGAATTGATGTGAATTTTGCCGTAACCACAACCGTTTACAAAGATTATTTTTACGACCCGAAATACAAGCCGAGCCTTTTACAGCAGCGAATGTCCGAAGCGAAATTATTAGGAAGAAAAACCGGAAAAGGATTTTACGATTATAAAGAAGGAGCAGAAAAACCAATTCCTCAAAAAGACGAAAAACTGTATCAGCAGATTTTTATGCGGATTATCTCAATGCTCATCAATGAAGCGGTAGAAGCCAAACGTCTGAAAATCGCCTCTGATGAAGACATCGAAATGGCAATGCAGAAAGGCGTGAATTATCCGAAAGGTTTACTGAGTTGGGGAAAAGAAATCGGTTTTGCAAAAATCTCCGAAACCCTGCAGAATCTGTATGAAGAATATCAGGAAGAACGGTATAAGCAAAGTCCGTTGCTTCGCAAAATGTAACAATTAAATATGGGAAAATTTAGAATTTATATAAAATCAAAGAATTTTGTCTGGACAAGAGGAAGAATAATTTTATTTGTATTAATTTTTACAATACTAATTTTTGGATTCGAAAACTTTTTACTCAAAAATATTGATGATAATGTATTAAACAAAACTGTTGGATTTATAATGATTTTATCCTTCGTCTTAGGTTTGATAAATAATTTTTTCCGAGAAGAATTAAAAGGGGAATTATCTGGTTATATAATTTTTTCTGATGAAGAAATTCAAATTGACAAAAAAACATATCATCTTAATGAAATCAGGTCAATTAAATTTGAAGGATATGATTTTTTAGACAAAATTGTTCTTTATAATTTTCCTAATGGAATGTTTTCCATAGGAGTTGATAATACTCTATCCATCATCTTAAATTCAGGCGAAGTTATATCAGTAAATTTTCAAAAGAATTACGAAAACGAGTTGAGAAAGGTAAAAAAACAACTGACAAATTATCTTGATAAAAATAAATTGACCAAACAAAATTACATTGATACACTTGATGTTAATGAAAATATATTTCATAAAATATTTTAATAATAAGACTTTGGCGAAACATTGCCAATCAATAATATTTTACTAAAACCAGAAAATAAAGTATAAAGCATCAACTTTGAACCTTAAACCAATTTATGAATCCCTACGAAATCACACAATATATGCTCAATCAGGACGAATTCTCAAAATGGATGGGAATCGAACTGGTGGATATCAAAGAAAAATACTGTCTGCTGAAAATGCCGGTTCGGAAAGAAATGATTAACGGACTGAAAACCGTTCATGGCGGAATTACCTTTGCGTTTGCCGATTCCGCTCTGGCGTTTTCGTCCAACAATACCAATGATGCTTCGGTTGCACTGAATTGTCTTATCAATTTTACAAAAGCGGTTCGGGAAGGCGATACCGTTTTTGCGGAAAGCATTCTCGTTTCGGACACCCGAAAAACCGGAATTTATGATATTAAAATTACCAATCAGAATAAAGAATTAGTAGCGAAATTCACAGGAACGGTTTATAAAATAGGGAAAAATGTTACTGAATTATAATGGATAAAAATGAACTTTTAGATAAATTTTCAAATACATTTTGGATAGAAAAAGACAAAATGCAAACACATTTTTCAAAAAATAATCTTGAAAATTTTGATGAAACTTTGGTTGAATTTGAAGAAATGAGAAACAAAGTATTCGATTTTATTTGGAGATTTACAGAACCCAACAAAACATTATCACCTGATGAGATATCAGATATAACAAACAAATATTTATTGAAAAATTATTCCTGGATTGATGAAAAAGGAATAAAATCAGTTCAAAATCATATTCTTTGGATGTGTTGGCACGAAGGAATTATGAAAACATAATCGAATAACCTTGTCAAGGCTTTAAACCTTGACAAGGTTGATAAAATAAAATCAACCTAAAATGGAAAAACTCAAAAACTATATCTGCGGACAATGGACAGAAGGAAATGGAAACGGAATCCCTCTGCATAACGCTGTAAACGGCGAACTCGTTGCTGTTTCCGATACGGAAGGTCTTAATTTTGAACAGACTTTGGACTACGGAAGAACCGTCGGTTACAAAAATCTTTCGTCAATGACGTTCTACGACCGTGGCGAAATGCTGAAAAAAGTCGCTCTTTATCTCCTCGAAAGAAAGAAAAAATACTACGAACTTTCCTACAAAACCGGAGCAACGCACACCGATTCGTGGGTGGATATTGAGGGAGGTTTCGGAACATTTTTCACGTATTCCGGTTTGGCGAAAAGAATGCTTCCGAATACTCCGTTTTGGGTGGACGATGAAGTTCAGAAAATTTCCGCTAACGGAACGCATTTGGGAACGCATATTTTAACGCCGAGTGAAGGCGTTTCCGTTCAGATTAACGCCTATAATTTTCCGGTTTGGGGAATGCTGGAAAAACTTTCCACATCGCTTTTGGCGGGTGTTCCGGCGGTTGTGAAGCCGTCGCCTTTCGGTTCGTATCTTACCAACGAAGTTTTTAAAGATATGATTGAAAGCGGACATCTTCCCGAAGGTGCGGTGCAGTTGATCTGCGGAGAGCCGGGAAATATTCTGGAATACATAAAAGACGGCGATTCCGTTTTGTTTACGGGTTCTGCGGGAACGGGACGAAAACTGAAATCGCTTCCGAATATCGCCGGAAATGCCGTTCGTTTCAATATGGAAGCGGATTCTCTGAACTGTTCCGTTTTAGGATTAGATGCAAAACCGGGAACGCCTGAATTTGATTTGTTCATCAAAGAAGTTCATCGTGAAATGACCACGAAAGCCGGACAAAAATGTACGGCTATCCGAAGAATTATCGTTCCTGAAAATTTAATCGGCGATGTTCAAAATGCTTTAACAAAGGCTTTGGACAAAACCAGAATCGGAAATCCGCTCAACCGTGAAACGAGAATGGGTTCACTGGTCGGAAAACAGCAGTATGACGAGGTTTTAAGAAAAATCAATATCCTGAAATCCGAAACCGAACTGATTTACGACGGAAAACAGGAACTTCTCGATGCCGATTACGAAACCGGAGCGTTTATGTCCCCGAAATTATTCCTCAACGACAAACCTTTTGACAAAAATATTTCCCACGAAGTCGAAGCATTCGGACCTGTTTCCACGCTGATGCCGTACAAAGATGCGGAAGAAGCCGCCGAATTGGCCCGAAAAGGAAAAGGAAGTTTAGTGAGTTCAATTATTTCTCACGATGAAAAATTTATCGCAGAAACTTCGTGGAAAATCGCCTCGCAAAACGGAAGAATTTTCGTTTTGAACAGAGATAACGCCAAAGAATCAACAGGACACGGTTCGCCACTTCCGACACTGATGCACGGCGGTCCCGGAAGAGCCGGAGGCGGAGAAGAATTGGGCGGACTGAACGGACTTCATTTCTTTTTACAAAAAACGGCGATTCAGGGTTCGCCTGATGTTTTGACGGCGATTACGAAAATTTATACGCAGGGAGCGGAGAAAAAATATTCGGACAAACACCCTTTCCAAAAATATTTTGAAGAAGTGGAAGTCGGCGATGCTCTGGAAACTGCCGGAAGAACCGTTACCGATGCCGATATTGTGAATTTTTCCAATGTTTCGTGGGACCATTTTTATGCTCATACCGATTCTACAAGTTTGAACGGAACGATTTTCGACAAAACCGTTGCACACGGCTATTTCATTCTTTCCGCAGCGGCAGGATTGTTTGTTTCGGGGAAAAAAGGACCTGTAATTGCGAATTACGGTTTGGAAAATTGCAGTTTCTTCAAACCGGTTTATGCGGGAGATACGATTACGGTGTATTTAACGGCAAAAGAAAAAATCAACAGAGGCGTAAAAGGCAGAAATATTCCGAGCGGTGTGGTAAAATGGCTGGTTGAAGTGGTAAATCAAAGAGATGAGGTGGTTTGTGTTGCCACGATTTTAACTTTGGTCGCAAAAAAATCGCCTTTCATTGAATTGAAAGTAAAATCCATTGAAAAATTGCTGAGCGGTTTGACTGAAAATTCTGAAAAAAAGTTTGGAATGATGTCCCCGCAATTAATGGTGGAACATTTGGAAGAAGTCCTGAATTACGGCGGCGATAAAAATGACGGCGTATTGCAGATTCCGGAAGAAATGGCAGAAAAGATGCAGGACTGGCTTTATGCGGATAAGAAAATCCAGCAGGGAGTTCAGTATCCTTATCTGAAAGAGGGTGAAGCAATGGAAATTAAATATAAAAACCTCGACGAAGCCAAAGCAAAACTTTTGGAAACGCTGAAAGAATTTTTGATTTATTGGAGGGAAAATCCTCAGTCCGAAAAATTCCACCCGAAATTCGGAATGCTTAATAAGGAAATGATGGAACTTTTCCAGAGGAAGCATTTCACGCATCATTTTGAGCAGTTTGGGCTTTTGTGAAATTTTTCCAGCCTTGTCAAGGTTCAAAACCTTGACATTCTTACAACACGCCACCGGTTTCCGAATCTGTGGTGTTTTTTATTTTTAAAATTCATTAGAAAAGCTGTAATTTTGTAAAACCCTTTTTTATGGAAAACATCGTCATCATTCCCGAAAACACAAAACAATCCTCTGTTATAAAAGCATTTTTTAAATAAAAAAAGGCGACACAAAAAATGAGCAAAGAGGAATTTTTCAAAAAAATTGATGAAGCAAAACAGCAAATCAAAGAAGGGAAAAGTACCTTTGTTACAACCAAAGAAGAACTTCACACCTTTTTGGAATCAATATGAGTTACATGATAGAATAAATTTACTTTTAAAATAAACAAAAATATGCAAACCACAGAAACCAAAAATTCACAATATTTCATCAGCCTCGAAAATCAGTATGGTGCACACAACTATCATCCGCTTCCTGTTGTTTTGGACAGAGGAGAAGGCGTTTTTGTATGGGACGTAGAAGGGAAAAAATATTACGATTTCCTTTCCGCTTATTCCGCCGTAAATCAGGGACATTCGCACCCGAAAATTGTTAATGCTTTGGTAGAACAGGCACAAAAACTGGCTTTAACATCGAGAGCATTTTACAATTCAAAACTCGGCGAATATGAGAAAAAAATCACTTCCCTTTTTGGTTTTGATAAAGTGCTGCCGATGAATTCCGGAGCAGAAGCAGTGGAAACCGCAGTAAAACTCGCCAGAAAATGGAGTTATGAAGTAAAAGGAATTTCTGAAAATCAAGCAAAAATCATTGTTTGCGAAAATAATTTCCACGGAAGAACCACCACGATTGTTTCGTTTTCCAACGACCCTGATGCCAATCAGAATTACGGCCCTTTCACACCGGGTTTTGTGAAAATTCCGTACAACGATTTGAATGCTTTGGAAGAAGTTCTGAAAAATGATGCTCAAAATATCGCCGCATTTTTGGCAGAACCAATTCAGGGAGAAGCCGGAGTTTACGTTCCTGACGAAGGTTATTTGAAAGGTGCTTCCGAATTGTGTAAAAAATACAACGTTCTTTTCATTGCTGACGAAGTGCAGACCGGAATTGCGAGAACCGGGAAACTCATCGCCTGTCATCACGAAAACGTTCAGCCTGATATTTTGATTCTTGGAAAAGCACTTTCCGGAGGAATGTATCCTGTTTCCGCAGTTTTGGCGAATGATGAAATTATGAATGTCATCAAACCGGGACAGCACGGTTCTACTTTCGGAGGAAATCCGTTGGCTTGTGCGATTGCAACGGAAGCATTAAATGTAGTGGAAGAAGAAAAACTTTCCGAAAGAGCCGAAGAATTAGGTAAATTGTTCCGTTCCGAAATCGAAAAAGTGATGGAGAAAACGGATTTGATTACCAAAGTTAGAGGAAAAGGATTACTGAATGCCATTCTCATCAACGACACTCCCGAAAGTTCTACTGCGTGGAATATTTGTGTAAAATTGAAAGAAAACGGACTTCTGGCAAAACCAACGCACGGAAATATTATCAGATTAGCTCCGCCTTTGGTCATTACCGAAGAGCAGATTCTGGATTGTGTGAAGATTATTGAGAAAACGGTTTTGGGGTTTTAGGGAAAATTTTTATCCGAAGGTTTTAATTTTTTACTTATCTTTGACGTTAGTAACGAAAAAAGGTATGATTGTTTCGTTTGGAAATAAAGAAACTGAAAAAATCTGGAACGGAATGGTTTCCAAAAAACTTCCAAGAGAAATTCAGGAGACCGCAAGAAGAAAATTGAGAATGATGAACAACTCGATTGATATTGCCGATTTGAGGATTCCGCCTGCAAACCGTCTTGAAAAACTGAAAGGCGATTTGAAAGCGTTTTACAGCATTAGAATCAACAATCAATGGAGAATTATTTTCAAATGGGAAAACGCAAATGCGTTTGATGTTGAGATTACGGATTATCATTAAAACTAAAAAATGGAAAAACTAAGAAACATAACACCGGGAGAAATTTTGCTGGAAGAATTTTTAGTTCCTTTGGGAATTTCGCAGTATCGGCTTTCCAAAGATTTGGACATTCCTCAAACCAGAATTTCGGAAATCATAAAAGGAAACCGCAGAATTTCTGCCGATACCGCCGTAAGATTGAGTGCCTACTTTGGAAATTCTGCAAAATTCTGGCTCGGAATTCAAGATGATTATGATATTGAAAATGAACTTGGCAAAAAATCCGATGAAGTAACCCGAATAGGCAGAATCAGAAAAATCAAGGAAAAAAGTATTGCGTAATTTTTAAATTTGCATTATGCTCAATCAACAACAAATAGACATCATTATCAACACGTTGAAGCCGTTTAATCCGATAAAAATCGGGATATTCGGTTCGTTTGCTCGTGGCGAAAATACAGATGAAAGTGATATTGATATTTTGTATCAGTTCGATTCCAGATATTCTTTGTTTGATTTGGCTGGTTTGCAGATTGAATTACAGGAGAAACTAAATAAAGAGGTAGATTTAGTGGAATTTACGGCGATACATCCTTTACTGAAAGACCGAATTTTATCCGATTCCAAAATAGTTTATGAACAATAGAGAAAGAGATTTATTCCGATTGGGACACATTCTGGAATGCACAAACAAAATCAGCGAGTTGGTTCTCATTTTACAAAATTTTGAAAATTTTGAAAACAAATGGGTAGAGCAAGATGCGATGATTCGTAATTTTGAAATTATCGGCGAAGCATCTAATCACGTTTCTGATGAAACAAAAGAAAATTATCCTCAAATCGAGTGGCACAAAATAAGAGGAATGCGTAATTTTATGACACACGAATATTTCGGAATCCGAGAAGAAACGATTTGGGATACCGCTGTAGATGACATTCCGATATTGAAAATCCAGATTGAAAATATTATTGCGGAGTTGGAAAATCTCTAACACTCATTACTTCAATATCCTTTTATAAAAATCAAGATAATTTTTGGACATCACTTTGTAATCAAATTGTGCTGTCCGGTTTTTTATTCTTAATTCTAATTCTTCCTTATTTTCGTTGAAGAATTTCATTTTTTCGAGATAAAATTCTGCCATTTTTTTTCCGTCAAAATTTTCAAAATAAAAAGCGCAATCGCCACCGATTTCCGGCAGACTTGTAAATGTGGAAAGAAAAACGGGTTTTCCGAAAGCCATTGCTTCAATCGGCGGAATCCCGAAACCTTCCGCAACAGACGGATGAAGCATTGCCTCGCAATTTTGGATAACGGCATATTTTTCTTCTTCGGATAGATTTTTCAAAAAATGAATGCGGTTTTGCAGATTCAGTTCTTGGATTTTTTCCTTTACCAAAGCGGCATAACGTTCTTTTTCGTCCGAAGCGATGAGAACCAAATCCTCCGAAATATAAGGCAACATTTCTACCAAAGGCAGCTGATTTTTTTTATCAAACAAAACGCCGATGTTCAGAATGTATTTTTTGTTTTTTAAAAAATCATACTTTCCGAAATCATAAATTCTGCTTTCGGGAAGCTGGATTCCGTTGTGGATAACTTCAATTTCTTTGAGTTTTTTCAGTGAAAAAAGATGCCTGTTTTTCAGAAAATCCTGTTTCACAAACTCGGAAATACATACGATATAATCGGCGTAACGCAAATTCCTGTTTACAACGGAAAGCATTTTTTTTCGTTTTTTCTCGCTCAAATTTTCGTGCAAAAAATTGAGGTCGTGAAGTGTTACGATTTTTTTTGTTTTTTTACAGTCAGCATTAAAATAACTCGACAACTGATGACTGACGTGGACGATGTCAAAACCTTTCAGAAAAGGCGCAAAAAGTTTGTGAAAAGATTTTCGGTTGATGATTTTCAGCGTTGAAATATCTTTCTTTATTTCATTTTCCGGACCGAAAACCGACACATCAACCGACGCATTTTCCGTTTCCGACAAACCTTTTGCCAGATTTCGGAAAACATTGGCAATGCCGGAATTCGGATAGCGGAGTCGTTCGAGGTCGATGAGGATTTTCTTTTTCAACGTTTAATATTTAGACAAATATAAGTTTATTTTCTATTTTTGCAGATGTATTTGCCGATATGAATAAAAGAATCATTTTAGTTGTCCCTCATCATTTTGAGATGTATAACCTGATGAAAAAAAATCTGGAAAAGGTTGGTTATGATGTGGTTTTATTATTTGTTTCGGATACAAAATTCCGATACAGGAATCTTGCGGACAGATTGAGAAATTTTTTTTTAAAAACATTTTTTAACGATAAGAATTACAAAAACTTTCTGAGAAAAAATTATAACAATGCTCAGCTGACCGCTTGTTTGAAGGAGATAAAAGTCAAAGTAGATTATACATTGATTATAAGACCTGATTTTTTTTCTAAGGAAATTTTAGAATCAGCCAAAGAAAAATCAAAAACAATCGTTGCTTATCAGTGGGACGGACTTAGCCGCTTTCCCGATGTGTTCAAAGTAATCGGGGTTTTTGATTCTTTTTTTGTTTTTGATATAGATGATTACGACAATTACAAAGAGCAATTTCCAAACATTAAACCAATCACTAATTTTTATTTCGATTCGGAAGTATGCGAAATCAAAGAACCTTTCTATGAGATTTTTTATCTCGGTAGTTTTATTCCGAATAGAATGAAATCTCTGATAAAAATTGCAAACATTTGTAAAAATCTGAATCTAAAAACCAATATTGTCATCAGATATTTTGACAAAGAAACGCCAAAACAGTATAAATCCGAAAATATTTCATATACTCAATCACAAAAAAATTATACGGAAGTTCTTCAAGATGTGAAAAATGCGAAATGCTTATTGGATTTTTCTAATGATTTTCACAACGGGCTGTCTTTCAGAACATTTGAAGCACTTCGGTTTGAAAAAAAATTGATTACAAACAATCAAATCATTAAAAATTATGATTTTTATAATCCGGCAAATATTTTTGTATGGAATGAAGATGATATTGATTCCAAGAATTTAGAAGAATTTATGAAAACGCCGTATAAAAAGATTGACGAAAAAATTAAACAAAAATACAGTTTCACGAATTGGATTAATTACGTGCTGGACAATCCGCCTTATACAGAAATTACCAACCAATTATGACAAAAACCTCTGTTGCTCTCTGCACCTATAACGGCGAAAAATTTTTGCGGGAACAGATTGATTCTATTCTCAGCCAAACCGTTTCTGTGGACGAAATTGTGGTTTGCGACGACGGTTCTACGGATTCTACAATTCAGATTCTTGACGAATATCAGAAAAAATATCCTAATATTTTCAAAATCCACCAAAACGAAAAAAATCTGCGAAGTGTCAAAAATTTTGAAAAAGCAATATCGCTTTGCGAAAACGAAATTATTTTTCTCAGCGACCAAGACGATGTCTGGAAAGAGAACAAAGTTGAACGGATTTTATTTTGTTTTGAAAAGCATCCGGAAATTGACGTCGTCTCAACAAATGGTTGTTGTTTGAGTAATAATGCAATAGACTGTAATCGGATTTCTGTTTGGGATATTCCGGATTTATTGGATACAGAAAAAACAGATTACAATTATTTTGAAATTATAAGTTCCATAACCAATATCGCCACCGGCGCAACTATGGCTGTCAGAAAAGATTTTATAGTTCAGATTCTGCCATTCCTTTCGTATGAGGATTTTCATCACGATGAGTGGATTGCTTTGAATGCTTCCTTTCGGGAATCTTTTTTTTTCTTTCCGGAAAAACTTCTTTTATACAGAACGCACGCAGGACAACAAGTCGGGGAAGATTTTTTCAAATTAAAAAAAGAAAGTCTTTTGGGGTTTACTGCGTTGTATAGAAAATCTGAGTTTAAAAATTTAAAGTTTATACTTAAAATAATTGCGATTAACTATTACAGGAAGATAAATATTTTGAATAATTGTAATATTGGTTTAGATGCCAAACAATTATTAGAGAAAGCAGTTGAAACGGATAAAAATAATTTTTTCAAAGCAAAGGCTATGATGAAAAAATATTATCCGATTAAATTTTTATTGCTTAATGTTTCAGACCGTTTTACCGGAAAAAGAAAATTAAAATGAGTTCACACCAAAATATAAATAACACTAATACTAAAACACCTGTCGGAATTAATGTGTCAGGATATATTAATAAAATCTTCGGATTGGGCGTTGCTGTCCGCTCCAATATATCTGCAATGAAAAAAGTGGGATTACCTTACGTAATCAACGATTTTAATCTTCAATTTTCCGACACGGTAAAAGAAATAAGTTTAGAAGACGATAAATTCACTTTTGAAAATCCGTATTCTATTAATTTAGTTCAAATCAACATCGATAGACTGGAAGAGGTTTTTACGGATATAGACCGGAATTATTTCAAAGACAAATACAATATCGCTTTTTGGGCTTGGGAATTAGAGAACTTTCCGGAAAAAGCAATACCTTTTTTTGATTTTTTTCAAGAAATTTGGGTTCCGAGTAATTTTTGTGCAGAAGCTATTTCCAAAATTTCTCCCATTCCTGTTATAAAAATAATGCACTCGATAGAAATCGAAAAAACGGATTTCGGCAGAAAAGATTTTGGTCTTCCGGAAGGAAAATTTATTTTCCTCACAATGTTTGATTATTACAGTTATATAGAACGCAAAAATCCAATTGCAACAATTGATGCTTACGAACAATCTTTCGGGCAAAACAATGCTGATGTTTTATTAGTCATCAAAACCTCAATCAGTAATGATTTTCCGAAAGACAAAGAAAAACTTTTGAAAAGAATCGGCGGGAATAAAAGTATTATTCTTATCGAAGAAATTTTGGAAAAAGACCAACTTTACGGCTTGATGAATTGTTGTGACAGTTTCGTTTCTCTGCATCGTTCCGAAGGTTTTGGGCTGACAATGGCAGAAGCTATGTTTCTTGGGAAACCTGTAATTGCAACGGCATATTCCGCAAATACGGAATTTATGAACATCAATAATTCATTTCTTGTAAAATATTCTATGGTAAAAACAGGGGACAAATATTATTGCAGCACGGAAAAAGATTTTTGGGCAAATCCCGACACAGACCACGCTGCGAGTCTAATGAAATTTGTTTTTGATAATCCCAAAGAAAAAAAAGAAATTGCACAAAAAGGACAAGAATTTGTTAAAACATATCTGTCTCCGGAAGCAATCGGTAACAAAATAAAAGATAGAGTAACTTACATAAAAAAATATTTATTATCCCGAAACAAAGATTTTTCCTTAGAATTAGCACGAATAAATTTAGAAAAAAAATTGTTGCAAGATAAAATTGATAAACTGAAAAGTTATTTTCCAATCAAAGCAAAACTTGCTTTCAAAAACTTTAAGAATAAAATTACGGGAAAAAACCGAAAATATTTTTGGGAAGACTAATCGGATTCCAGCGTGTCATAATACGCATTCTGGGAAACCTGTTTTTCCAGAATTTTGTGATGAAGAAGACAATAATCGTCCTGATTTATCCCTTTTACTAATAAAGACCTCGACGACAAGTTCAGCCCGACAACACCGACGAAATGCTGGCTGATGAAGGTATTGCCGCAAAAAAATACGTTTCGGAAAATTATACCTGGGAAAATGTTCTCAGAAAATTTGACAAAGCCATTGAGTATGTATCCGGTGGAAGATGATTATTTTTTTGCCTCAATTTACAATCAGCACAACAGGTTTTTATAAAGCAAATCCCATTGCTTTGCAATCACCGAATCTGTAAACCTCTGAGCATATTCCCAGCCCTTTTCCGCAATCGTTACCCGTTTTTCAGGATTTTTGAGCAGAAATTCTATTTTTTCCTGTAATTCTTTTTCGTCAGACGGATTGATGTACAAACTGTGTGCGCCTCCAGCCTCGGGAAAAACTCCGGAATTAGTTGTAATCACAGGTGTTTTGGAAAACAACGCTTCAATAATCGGAATCCCGAAACCTTCAAAAGCCGAAGGATAAGCCATAACCGTAGCAAGCTGATACACAACCGCCAATTCCCTTTGAGAAATCCCTGCCAGATGAATGATTTTGTCCTGCATATCGTTGTTCCGAACATACTGTTCTATCTGTTCGTAATATTTGGTTTTCCGCCCGACCAGAACGAGTTTTGTATCTAAATTTTTAATCGCTTTTACGATAGTCAGAGCATTTTTCCGCTCTTCGATTGTTCCTACATTCAGCACAAATTCATTAGGAAGATTCAGTTTTTTTCGTACGGCTTCTTTTTCTTCCGGAGAAAAATTTTCTTTAAAAACATCGGAACAGCCCTGGTAAACCACCTTGATTTTTTGGGGTTTTATTTTTAAATATTTGATGATGTCGCTTTTGGTCTGCTCACTGATGGCGACTACGCAATCGGCTTTTCGGGCGGCATAACGGAATTTCCGGAAATGAATTTTCCGGTCAAAAAACGAATACAGATTCGGGTATCTCATAAAAATCAAATCGTGTATCGTAACAACCGATTTTATGTTTTTCGGAAGTCCAATAGGGATTTCCCCCGAAAGTCCGTGAAAAATATCAATTTTATCTTCCTTTATCTGTTTTTTCACCCAAAATGTTCTCCAAAGACCTTTCAGCTTTTTTCCGAAAAAGGAATCCGGGAGTTTTTCAAACGTATTTTTTGGATTTAAAAGAGCTGAACGCTGTTTGTCAGGTTTAGTATTATAAAGAAAATAGGAATTTTCAGGAAAATATTCCGAAAGAATGCGAACCAAATCACGACTGTAATTGCCCAATCCGGTACTGTTGTGAAAATACCGTTTTGCATCAAATCCTATTCTCATGTATCTTGTTTTTATATAAAAACTTTTGAGGCTTTTGAGGTTTATTAAAATTATTGGTAAAAATAACTAAATTTTTAAGACGTATAATTCTTAAATTTGCATTCTAATCTTATTTTATGAGTAAAGTACGAGTGCGTTTTGCGCCAAGTCCTACGGGGCCTCTTCATCTCGGCGGTGTGAGAACCGCTTTGTATGATTATCTTTTTGCCAAAAATCAGGGCGGTGATTTCGTTCTGAGAATCGAAGATACCGATACTGCAAGATACGTGGAAGGTGCGGAAGACTACATTATGGAAGCTCTGGAATGGGCAGGAATCGTTCCCGACGAAAGCCCGAAACACGGAGGAAAATATGCGCCTTACCGCCAGAGCGAAAGAAGAGAAATCTACGACAAATACACCGCTGAAATCTTAAAAACCGATTACGCCTACATCGCTTTCGATACACCGGAAGAACTCGATGCCGTACGTGCGGTATTTGAGGCTGAAGGAGAAGTTTTTTCCTATAATTATCAAACCAGAAACCGTCTGAAAAACAGTATTTCCCTTTCCGAAGAAGAAGTGCAGAAACTTCTGGAAGCGAAAACTCCGTACGTGGTTCGTTTCAAAATGCCATTCGACAGAACGCTGAATCTTGAAGACATCATCCGGGGAAAATTTTCCATCAATACCAATACGCTGGACGATAAAGTTCTCGTAAAAAACGATGGAATGCCGACCTATCATTTCGCCAATATTATCGACGACCACGAAATGGAAATTTCCCATGTCTTCCGTGGTGAAGAATGGCTTCCGTCCATGGGACTGCACGTTCTGCTTTATGAAGCAATGGGCTGGGAAGCTCCGCAATTCGCTCATCTTTCTTTAATTCTGAAACCTGAAGGAAAAGGAAAACTCAGCAAAAGAGACGGAGATAAATTCGGATTTCCGGTATTTCCGCTGGATTTCAAAGATGCTCAAACAGGAGCTGTTTCCAAAGGTTATCGTGAAGAAGGCTATTTCCCAGAAGCGTTCGTCAACTTTCTCGCGCTGTTAGGCTGGAGTCCGTCCGATGACAAGGAAATTCTTTCTATGGACGAAATGATTCAGGAATTCGACCTGCATAAAGTTCACAAAGCCGGAGCTCGTTTCAGCAAGGAAAAAGCGGAATGGTTCAATCATCAGTATCTTCAGATGAAATCAAATGAGGAAATTTTAGCATCATTAAAAAATCTTGATGAAGTAAAAACCTCAGCACTTTCCGATGAAAAATTACTGAAAATCGTTTCTCTGATGAAAGAAAGAGCTACTTTCGTAAAAGATATTTATGAAAACGGAACATTCTTCTTCCAAAAACCGGAAAATTACGACGAAAAAGCCCTGAAAAAAGCATGGAATGAGGAAACACCCGGTATTTTATCAGAATTATCAGACATCCTGAACGGAACTGAAATTTTTGATGCCGAAGCCATCAGAACTGCCGTTCACGATTTTGCCGAGAACAAAGGAATCGGAATGGGAAAAGTGATGATGCCGCTTCGCCTGTCCTTGGTAGGGGAGCTGAAAGGCCCTGATGTTCCGGATATTCTGGAAATTTTAGGTAAAGAGGAAAGCCTGTCCAGAATCGGTTCAGCAGTTAATAAATTTCAGTAAATCCCGAATTTTTTATACATTTGAATTCACAATTTATTCATCCATGGAATACTTAAGTTTTGAACTTCCTATAAAAGAGCTGATGGACCAGTACCAGACCTGCTCTGTACTCGGGGAAGAAAGCGGTGTCGACGTAAAAACGGCATGCAGCCAGCTCGAAGATAAAATAATTGCCAAGAAAAAAGAAATCTACGAAAATCTTACTCCGTGGGAAATCGTACAGCTTTCCAGACATCCCGACCGTCCTTATGCCCTTGATTTTATTGAAGGAATCACGGACAAAGGCAGTTTTCTGGAACTTCACGGAGACCGTAATTTTGCGGACGACCCTGCAATGGTAGGAGGTTTGGCAACCATCGACGGAAACCGTGTGATGATTATCGGAACACAGAAAGGGCGTACCACCAAAGAAAGACAGCGCAGAAGATTCGGAATGCCCAATCCGGAAGGATACAGAAAGGCATTAAGACTGATGCAGTTAGCAGAAAAATTCAACATCCCGATTATCACGCTTCTCGATACTCCCGGAGCTTATCCCGGATTGGAAGCTGAAGAACGCGGACAGGGGGAAGCCATCGCCAGAAACATCTATGAAATGGTGCAGATGAAAACGCCCATTCTCACCTATATTATTGGTGAAGGAGCAAGCGGCGGTGCTTTGGGAATCGGGGTAGGAAACAAGGTTTATATGCTGGAAAACACATGGTACTCCGTAATCGCGCCGGAAAGCTGTTCCTCAATTCTCTGGAGAAACTGGGAACACAAGGAAGATGCTGCCAATGCACTGAAACTTACGCCAAAAGATATGCTGAAAAACAAACTGATTGACGGCATTATCGAAGAACCGCTCGGAGGAGCGCATTATGAGCCTCAGGTAGCGTATCAAAATCTGAAAACATCCATTCTTCACAACATCAAAGCCTTTGAAAAATTCACAGGAAAAGAGCTGGAAGAACAACGACAGGAAAAATTCATCGCAATGGGTGAATTTAAAGGATAATACAAAAACTCAGGATTTCAATCCTGAGTTTTTTTTGCTTCAACCCTTTCAGGGTTTCAAAAAACCTCATAGGTTTTCAAAACCTATGAGGTTTAATGGTCTTTTGATAAAAATGTGAATAAACTGAACCCTTTCAGAGTTTCAAATGCTGAAAGGGTTTTTAGTTTTGAGATTGTTAGGGCAAAGCCCTAACAACTTTTTTTAAAATTTTATTCCCTGTTTTTCACCAGAATCCAACCCGTCAGCTGAGTAATGTTGTCTGCTCCCGGATCACGCCATTGTATTACGTACCAGTAGGAAGCGGTGGGAGCCGGTCTTCCGTTCATTGTTCCGTTCCAGATGAAACTGTTGGATTTATCGCCTGTGAATACAAGTGCTCCATATCTGTCAAAAATTTTCAAACTTACATCATCTTTGGAAAGCAAATCGGAATAATCAAGCGTATCATTATAGCCGTCGCCGTTCGGAGTAATCACATTCAGGATTCTGATAACGGTGAACGTTTGTGTTACAGGAGTACACTGGTCTTTTGAAATAACATAAACAGTGTTCATTCCATACGGCACATTGGTAAACACATTAGAGTCCTGATAATTAATCCCGTCCAACGAATACTGATAAGGAGGATTTCCTCCGGAAACGGTAATAGTAACCGTAGTTTCTTTGATGTCTATTTTTGTAATTACCGGCAATTCCGCTTCTTTTATTTCTACATATTGCGTGTACGGGCAACCGTTCGGCGCTGTGAGAATCACAAAATATTTTCCGACAGGCAGGTCGTATATAATATGGTCGGTTCCGATAACCGTATTCGGGTCGGCTTCGTTATACCATTCATAACTGAGGAAACCTGAACCTGCATCCAAATCGGTAGTTTCATTCGGACAAATAACTTTATCTTCCAATTCCGATTTTGAAGGTAATTTTATGGTAATATCCAATTCTCCGAAAGAAGAACATTCCGTCGCATTTGATAACCTCACATAGAATTTTTGTGATTGATTAATTGTATATTCCGTAATATTATTGGTTGCATTTGCCTGTGCGTCTGCTTTGTTGATGTAGAACTTGGCTGTTACCGTTGGGTCGTTTGTGAATTTTGAAGTATAATCGCTAAGATTCTGCACCAGCTTGATGCCGTCAAAATCATCATCACAAACCTCATCTGTTACAATACTTTTCAGAAGCGGAATTGCATCTCCGATTTTAAAGTCGATTTGTCCCGTAAGCGTTGCACAATACACCGATGTTACTTTCACATAAACCGTTGTATCAGCAGAATAACTCCAAACATCAGGAAGCGGTGTTCCCGTCATTGCCGGATTTGTGTAATACGTTACCGTGTATAAACTGCTGTCGTAATTCGGCAAAATGACAGGCGTTACATCTGTTGAGAATGTGATGTCGATTTTTCCGTCCAAATCATCGTCGCAATGGGTTGCAACGTATGCCGAAGTTGTGAGCTGTGCTTTCGGAGAGCCGATGACTTCAACATTTTGTTTGAAATCGCAACCGTCAGAAGAGGTTAAAATCACAAAATAGTTGCCCGGCGCAACAGTGATAGTCTGCGAAGTTCCAATGACAACAGTCGGGTCGGTTTCATTATACCATTTGAATCCCGTGTGAGCCGTTCCTGCATCAAGCGTAATGGTCGAATCTTCGCATATCGGATAAGAAGGTTGCAAAGTGGTGCTGGCAAATCCTTCTGTGAATTTCAGCCTCACTTCTCCGATATTCGGGCAATAGGAGCCGACAAAACGCAAGTAATAAACAGATTCCGCATCTGATAACTCGACAACTGATGACGGGAGTTCATTCTGGGCATTCTGGGCATCGGACAAATTTTTATAATAATGCACGGTGTAATCTGCGGTAAAAGAAGGCCAGAAATACGGAACATAATCTTTCAAATCAATAGTTTCCGAACCGCTGTAATCTTCATCACAGATTGTGTCGCTGTAAACCGTTGTCAGCAAAGGAAATTTGTCCCCGATTTTAAAATCGATTTGTCCCGTAAGCGTTGCACAATATGCCGATGTTACTTTCACATAAACCGTTGTATCAGCAGAATAACTCCAAACATCAGGAAGCGGTGTTCCCGTCATTGCCGGATTTGTGTAATACGTTACCG
>JASGDB010000013.1:0-19389 GCA_049841315.1 Bergeyella sp.
CATACTGCGGTGTGCCGGTTTTGAAGATGCCGTACATATTCTGCCCTTGCACAGGAGAACTCCAGAAAAGGTATTTGTTGGTAGGATTGGCAAATTGTGTGAAACGGTTCACGGTGATAGAGCCGGTGTTTGATGTGCTTCCTGTCTGTACAAGACCGGCATCATTTTCTACCACGAAGTTTGCCGCGGCAGCATAATTGGTTATTTTTCCGGTTACGGTAACGGGATTTTCTGACGATATTACAAATGAACTGTTTTCATTCAATGTCGTATTGCCGTCTTCTCCGATGGTTAATGTCTTTGCGTTCAGTTCCGATGATGTCGTGTAATTTGCTTTTATATAAGCGTTTATTCCGAAATTTGGTCCTTTCAGATTATCCCATTTATCGGTATTGTCGTCAGTATCGGTGTACCAGGTTGCAGTCGGGTTCAGAAGGTAGAGAAGTGCATTTTCGGTAATATTTTTTACGTTGTCATTACTTCCCGCTCCGTTTCCATACCAGTCGTAAACACCGCTTCCGTACCAGATTATCATTCCTTTGCCGGACGTTTTCGGGTTGAACTGCACACCGTGAATTTCGTTTCCGTCGCAATTATCCATAAGAATATGGGCGCCAAGCGTGGTTTCAAAATAGTCTCTTCTTTGTTCTAATGTAGAACTTCCTCCGTTGGCGGTATTTGCATCGTTATAAATTCTGTTTTCGTAATCTGCACTGTAATTGAGATTGTATTGAAGCGTTCTGTTCAGTTTTTCAAAATCCGAAGACAAAAAATCAATCTTTGTTTTTGAGGAGCAGTTTGTGTTGGTTGCGGTTGTAATACCGTTTTTCAGCGGATTATCTTTTCCAGCATTCCAGTTGGTTCCCCAATTTTCACCGGTAAATATATAGTCTGTATCTTTGTGTGTGTAACCGAAAAGATTATTCGGACGAAGTTCCCAGGGATTATCGAAATCATCAAAAACACCGATAACTTCCAAAGCCCTTCCCGCAAAATTCCCGAGAAAGATATTTTTCCCGGATTCATAAAAACTGCGGAGTTTCGCCATAAAATTATCTTCCAGAGTGTCGCATTGTCCGTTCCACTCAAATCCGCTTTCTTTCAGATTGCAGTGTGTGTAGCTGACTCCCGTAATTTCTTCTGTAATTCCTCTGGGCCATTCCCACATTCTTGCGGTGTAAGTTCCGCCGTCGTATTGAACCCAAATCACATCAAAATCGTCCAGAATCGTTTCGTCTCCGTCTGCGATATCTTCAAAAGAAAAATAACTTCCGCTGATGTCGGAATGATTCGACAGAAACGTTTCCATAAACCAAACAGCAGCCTGATAATCATCATTATAAATAAAACCGTCGCTGTCTGTAATCAATGTGTTATAAGCAGGTGCCTGTCCTATGAACGCAATTTTTTTCTGAGCATCAACATTCACGGCAAATAATGCGATGAAAAGGCATAAACAAAAATTTTTCATAGTTCTGTAAATTGTATTTCTTTTTTTAATCGATTTCTTTTGACTGATATGCTCCAAATGTATCTTGCAAGCCGGTATCGGTGTTTCATTTATTGTTCAAAATGTTTTGATTTTGTTAGAACAGACTGTTTAAACGGCAAAATATCACTGTCAATCAATGGTTTAACAATGACAAAGGATTTGTTTCCGCCGGAAAAAATTATAATCCTGTTACAGGAATTATAAATTTGTAACACAAGAATCGGGCGGCGGAATCATTAACATTGGTTTAACAAAAAAATATTTTCCCTAAAAATTGTTTCATACCAACAATTTTATTAATATTGTGTTAACCTATTGTGCATTTAGAATTAAAATTTTAAACGCAAAGTCCGCAAAGAAAATTTTAACCAACTTCAAACTATTAAGGTTCGCAAAGGCGCTAACGCTCAGCCAAGACTTTGCGTTCATTGATGAGCGTTAGCACCTTTGCGTTTCTTAAAAATATACGCAATAATTCAAAAAAAAAGTCTTTGCGGACTTTGCGGTTAATATTTTTCACAAATGCAAAACAAGTTGTCTAAATATGTCTATAAAATTTTCTCCGAAAATGTTTGATTTTCACAAAGTTTACAAAATATTTCTGTTGCTGTTTTTCCTGCTGTCGTCTTGCAGAAAATCTTCCGAAACGGCGGACAAGATTGTCATCGGATTTTCTCAGGGATTGGGAAATCATCCTTGGAGAACGGCGATGAACCGTTCTATGGAAATACAGGCATCTCTGCATCAGGAAGTGGAACTTGATGTGGAAAAAGCCGAAGGCGATGTCAATAAGCAGATTCGGGATATTGGGAAAATGATTGATAATGAGGTGGATGTCATCATCATTTCGCCCATCGACCGAAACTCTCTGATTCCTGTTGTAGAAAAGGCTTTTTCAAAAAAAATTCCGGTCATCTTGCTGGACAGGAAAATCAATTCCGAAAAATACACGACCTACATCGGCGCAGACAATATGGAAATAGGAAGAGACGCCGCCAATTATATCATTTCCGATTCCAAAGGCGAGAAAAAAATCTTGGAAATAAGGGGCGACGACCAGTCTTCTCCAACGATTGAACGAAATCTGGGATTCGACCAAACCATCAGAAAAAACCCCGAAAGCCACTTGATAAAATCCTTCAAAGGTTTGCCGGTAGAAGACTTCGGAAGAACGCTGGATTCTTTGGGGAAACAGGATTTATACGTTTTTGCGTTCAACGATTCTCTGGCGTCGGGAGCGTGGCAGATTGCCAGAAATGCGGGTCTGGAACAGCAAATCAAATTTATCGGTGTGGACGGTCTTAATGTCAAAAACGGCGGGATACAAATGGTTTTGGACGGAAAACTGAATGCGACGATGCTCTATCCGACAGGCGGAGCAGAAGCAATAGAAACCGCAATCAAAATCCATAACGGAACTGCCGTTCCCAAACGCATCAAACTCAGCACAACCGTTATCGACAGGCTGAATGCGGAAATTATGCGGAATCAGTTCGATAAAATTACCGAGCAGCAAAGCACGATAGAAAATCAGGTGCAAGCCGTGAAAAAACAAACCAGTCTCTACTCTTCCCAAAAAACGCTGTTTCGCTGGTCTGTAACGCTGCTGATACTGATGTTTGGTCTGATTGCTTATGCTATCTATTTGATTTACACCATTAAAATTAAAAATAAACAACTCACTCTAACCAACGAAAGGATAACGATTCAGCGAAACCAAATCGAAAAAATTGCCGACGAACTGAAAGACAGCAACGAAGCGAGAGTCAATTTTTTCACGGGATTGTCGCACGAGTTCAAAACGCCGATAACGCTCATTTTGAGTTCTTTGGAATCTTTGAAAGATACGTTCAGAAGCAAAGGAACAAAACCCTCTTACGAGTTGGAACTGATTAGCAAAAACTCGAACAGATTATTACGATTGGTAGATAATCTTCTGGATTTCAGGAAAATAGAAAATCAAACATTCAACCTCAGAGTTTCCAAAACGAATATTTACGATTTCTCTTACTCCATTTTTCGGGATTTTGAAAACGAGGCAAAAAAACGCAATATCAAATTTGAAATTCATTCGCAAAACAAAAACACGGAACTCTATATCGACCGCAATCTGATGGACAAAGTCTATTTCAACCTGCTGTCGAACGCCTTCAAATTCACGCCGGACAACGGAAAAATAGAAATCTCGATTCAGGAAAAAGGCAACCAGACAGAAATCCGCTTCCGCGACAACGGCATCGGCATTCCCGAAAAAGAAATCGGCAGGGTTTTCGAGCCTTATTTCAAAGGTTCCAACAACCGCAAAAACAGTTCGGGAGTCGGGCTGCATCTCAGCAAACAGTTTGTGGAACTGCATCTCGGGAAAATCGAGGTTCATTCTTTTCAGGGAACTGAATTTGTCATTACCTTATATAAAGGAAACAAACACTTCAACGAAGACCAGATTGTGAAAGAGCCGGATTTGGCAGATGCGGAGACCCTTGCGCGAGATTCGCATTTGCAGATTGCGGAAGAAGAGGCGTTTCCGGAAATCATCAATCCGCAAGAGGAGCGGTATTCTCTGCTGCTGATAGAAGACAACAAGGATTTGTCCCATTTTTTGACGAGCAAATTACAGGCGGAATTTGATATGACTTTGTCGGACGGGACAGATGCCGTAGAAAAAGCCGTCAGCGAGATTCCCGACATCATCATCTGCGACGTGAATCTTCCCGACAAAAACGGATTTGAAATCTGCGAAATCCTGAAAAACGACCTCAGAACTTCCCACATTCCGGTCATTATTCTCACGGCTTTGGATAATAAAGAATCTTATCTTCAAGGTCTGAAATCCGGTGTTGATTTGTATCTCACGAAACCGTTCAGTTATCCGATTCTTACCCAGTCCGTAAAATCGCTGCTTTATAACCGGGAAAAACTACGTTATTATTACACCAACAATATCGGCAGAATCGTTGACAGCAAATCTTTCGGAAGCATTGAGCAAAGTTTTGTGAACAAACTGAATCAAATCATCAAAAACAATATCGACAATCCTGATTTTTCTGTGGAAAATCTCGCCGATGCGCTCAATGTTTCCAGAATCCAACTTTACCGAAAAATAAAAGCAATGTTCGACATCAATGTCAGCGATTATATCGGGAACTTCCGTCTGGAACAGGCAAAAGCGATGTTGCAGAATCCCGGACTTACCGTTTCCGAAATCGCTTATCAAACGGGATTTTCTTCCCCGAATTACTTCTCGACCGTTTTCAAAAACAAATTCGGCGTTTCTCCGAACGCTTTTCGGAAATCGCCAAACGAAGATTGATGCCAAAAGCAGTTCTTTCTGTATCAAAACCGTGTAACATTTTTATAACAGCGTGTTACCATTTCAAAGATTGTTAATTTTTTCAATTCAAAATTTAAAATCAAAATATTGATTATCAGTTGATTATAAAAATTTAATAAAAAATTAACATTAACGAAATATTTTGTTACATAATCAAACGGCCTCTCGGTTATCCGGCAATACATTAGTCGCAATAAAATTTTTAACAAATGAATAAAATTGTGATGTGGTCTGTCATTGCTGCTTTGGCAGGATTCCTTTTCGGTTTCGATGTGGTGGTTATTTCCGGAGCGGACAAAAAATTGCAGGCGTTATGGCATAGTTCCGACGCATTTCACGGTGCGGTTGTAATGGGAATGGCACTTTGGGGAACGGTAGTCGGGGCGGTTTTCGGCGGAATCCCGACCAACAAATTCGGAAGAAAAAACACGCTGCTGGTCATCGGGATTCTGTATGCAGTTTCTGCGATAGGAACGGCATTTTCCAATGACCCTTATCTGTTTGCGTTTTTCAGATTTATGGGCGGTTTGGGCGTTGGCGCATCTACGGTTGCCGCTCCCGCTTACATTTCGGAAATTGCGCCGGCAAAAGACCGCGGAAGATTGGTTTCTCTGTATCAGTTTAATATTGTTCTCGGAATTTTGGTCGCGTTTTTATCCAATTATTTATTAAGCGGCATCGGCGATGACGACTGGCGTTGGATGCTGGGCGTTCAGGCAATTCCTGCTGCGATTTATACAATTTTTGTGATTTCGATTCCCGAAAGTCCGAGATGGCTGGTTTCCAAAAACCGGATAAACGAAGCCCGAAAAGTAATGGCAATCGTGAGTCCCGACCAAGATGCGGAAGATTTGGTTTCCAAAATTCAGGATACCAATTCGGAAACGCCGCAGGAAAATATCTTTATGAAAAAATACCGTTTTCCGCTGATACTGGCTTTTTTGGTGGCTTTTTTCAACCAAATGTCGGGGATTAACGCTTTTCTGTATTACGCACCGAGAATTTTCGGGGAAGCCGGTTTGGGCGAGAAAACGGCACTTCTCAGCAGCATCGGAATCGGAATCGTGAATATGGTTTTTACGCTTCTCGGTGTCAGTCTGATTGACAAAGTCGGCAGAAGAACGCTGATGTATATCGGTTCTGTCGGCTATATTATCTCTCTCGGACTGGTTTCCGCAGCGTTTTATTTTCATTGGACAGGTCTGGCAATTCCGGTGTTTTTGTTCCTGTTCATCGCTTCTCACGCCATCGGACAGGGAACGGTCATCTGGGTTTTCATTTCGGAAATTTTCCCGAATCATCTTCGTGCATCGGGACAGGCTTTCGGAAGTTCCACACATTGGGTTTTGGCAGCCGTGATTCCGTCCCTGATTCCGACATTGTTTTCTACGATTGGCGCAGGAACGGTGTTTTTGGTTTTTACCGTTGCAATGGTTTTCCAATTGCTTTTCGTGATTTTTATGATGCCGGAAACCAAAGGCGTTTCTTTGGAAAAACTAAGCGAAACTTTAACGAAATAATACAAACGATATGAAGTTTTCAAATATTTTCATCATTATTTTTTCCACCGTTATTTTTGGTAATTGTTCGGGACAATCGGAAATTGCTTTTGCCAATAAGAATACGGAAAACGAATTATACCGCCCGAATTTCCATTTTACCCCGAAATCCGGCTGGATGAATGACCCGAACGGATTGTATTTTCTCGGCGGGACGTATCATTTGTTTTTCCAGCATTATCCGGACGGAAACAAATGGGGACCGATGCATTGGGGACACGCAACGAGCCAAGATTTGGTAAAATGGGAAGAACAGCCGATTGCGCTTTTTCCCGACCATTTGGGATATATTTTCTCGGGAAGTGCGGTTGTGGACAAACAGAACACATCGGGTTTCGGCGATGGAAAAAATGTTCCTGTTGTCGCCATTTTTACCTATCACAATATGGATAAGGAAAAATCGGGAGCGACAGATATTGAAAGTCAGGGCATTGCGTATTCTCTCGACAACGGAAAAACCTGGACGAAATATGCCGATAATCCGGTTCTGAAAAACCCCGGAATCAGAGATTTCCGCGACCCGAAAGTGTCTTGGGACGAGAAAAGACAACGATGGATAATGGTTTTGGCGGCGCAAGACAGAACGCATTTCTACTCATCAAAAAATCTGAAAGATTGGACTTTTTTATCGGATTTCGGAAAAAATATCGGTGCTCACGGCGGCGTCTGGGAATGTCCCGATTTGTTTCCCCTGAAACTCAAAGGAACGAATGAAGAAAAATGGGTTTTGATTGTCAATATCAATCCGGGAGGCGCAAACGGCGGTTCTGCCACGCAATATTTTGTGGGAGATTTTGACGGAAAAAATTTCAAAACAGATGAGGTTTTTACCCGTCAGATTGATAAAGAAAAAGCAGTCTGGCTGGATTGGGGAAGAGATAATTACGCAAGTGTTTCTTTCGACAATATTCCCGATGACAAAAGGATAATTATCGGCTGGATGTCCAACTGGGATTATGCGCAGGAAGTGCCGACCGAACAGTGGAGAAGCAGCACAACTGTTGCCAGGGAATTGTCTTTGGAAAAATCGGACAACGGTTACATTCTCAAAAATATACCGGTTGCCCAGTTCAGAAATTATTTCGGAAAAACCGTTTCCAAAAACGTGAACCTCAAAGAAAAAAATATCCTGATGACGAAAAAAGAAATTGATATTTCCAAAGCAGTGATTGATGTCGATTTCAAAAATATGAAGGAAGGCGTTTACACTTTTGCTCTGAAAAACAGCCTTGGCGAACAAGTAAGTTTTGGAATTGACAACAAAAATAATTTCCTGTTTGTGGACAGGGCAAAATCCGGAAAAACGAAATTCAAAAATAATTTTGCCGACAAAGTTTCAAAAGCACCATTATCAAAAACTTATGAAAATTCGGCTTTTAAAATCATACTCGACAAAACTTCGATAGAAATTTTCTTCAACAACGGAGAAAAAGTAATGACCGAGATTTTCTTCCCGAACGAGAGTTTCTCTGAACTGAATATCTCCACAGACACCAAAGGAAGCGTCCTGAAAATGAAAGCCAACCAACTGAATATCAAATAAAAACCATATATATTATGAAGAAATATAAAATAGCAGCCGCCTTTTTCCTTCTTCCGTTTTCCTACATTTTTGCGCAGGAAATTGTTAAAGGAAAAGTCGTTTCTGCCAATCAGAAACCGCTGAGCGGCGTTACGGTTACCGTTTCGGAAACAGGCGTTCATACCACGACGGACAGCAGCGGCGCATTTCAAATCAATGATTTGCAAAAAGGAAACAAACTCGTTTTCACTTATCCCGATTATTCTACACAAGAAGTAATTGTAGATGAGAAAACTGTTCTTAACATCGTTCTGGCTTCGGAAAAAGTAAGCAGTATAGACGAAGTGGTCGTAACAGGATATACCAAACAGAAAAAAGCCGACATTACCGGAGCGGTTTCTGTGGTTGAAATGAAAGACCTGAACAAACAGGGAGAACCAAACGTTGTCAAATCCCTGCAAGGACGGGTTTCCGGCGTTAATATCACAACAGACGGCTCGCCTTCCGGAAGCAATACCAAAATCCTCATCAGAGGTGTCGGAACGCTGAATAATACCGACCCGCTTTATGTGATAGACGGCGTTCCCACAAAAGCCGGAATGCACGAACTGAACTCTGCCGACATAGAATCTATGCAGGTTCTGAAAGACGCTTCGTCTGCAAGCATCTACGGTTCGAGAGCGGCAAACGGCGTGATTATCATTACCACCAAAAAAGGGAAAAAAGGAAAAATGAAAATCGACCTGAATTATTACACCGCTTTTTCCGAATATGCGAAGAAAACGTCCGTTCTCAACGCAAAACAATACGGACAGGCACTTTGGCAGGCGAATGTCAATGACGGGATAGACCCGAACACCAACAATCTGAGTTACACTTTTGACTGGGGCGTTCAGGACGGCGTTCCGACGTTATACAACATCTACGTTCCCGAATATCTCGATACGGCAAAAACCATAAAATCCGCCAACACCAACTGGTATGACGAGATTTCCCAAACCGGTGTCGCCAATTCCTTGGACGTTGCCGCATCAAACGCATCGGACAAAGGTTCTTATTATTTCTCGATGGGATATTATGACAACGACGGGATTGTAAAACTGACGGATTTCAAAAGATTGTCTGCGAGGGTCAATACATCTTACAATTTTTTTGACGGAAAACTGAAAATCGGCGAAAATTTCACGTACAACAAAACCAATGAAGTTACAGACCCGGGCGTTCTGGACCCGGCTCTCAGAGCGTTGCCGATTATTCCTGTTCATACAGTGGACGGAATCGGCTGGGGCGGTCCGGTCGGCGGAATGAACGACAGGCAAAATCCCGTGAGACTTTTGGAATACAACAAAGACAACGGCTACCGTTATCAGAGATTTTTCGGGAATGTATTCGCGGAATTGCAGGTGGTGAAAAACCTTACCCTGAAATCCAGTTTCGGAATCGACTTTTCCGATTATTACAAAAGAACGCTCCAAAGAAGTTACGTTTCGGGATATTTGCAGAACACGACAACCGCAGTCAATATCGACCAGTCGATTACCCAAAAATGGACTTGGTCTAACACTGCTCAATATACCGCAAAAGCAGGAAATCATCATTTCGATTTATTGGGCGGTATGGAAATGTATCGCGACCAATACGACAATACCTGGCTGAGAAAAGAGGGATTCCTGATAGAAACTTCGGATTATATGTATCCCGATGCAGGAACGGGCGATGCTTACAACGGCGGAACTTCTACGTTATACAGTCTGCTTTCCTACTTCGGAAAATTCTCGTATGATTATGACAACCGCTATCTGTTTTCTGCAACATTGCGTTATGACGGTTCGTCGAGATTCGGGAAGAATAACCGTTTCGGAACATTTCCCGCATTTTCTGCAGGTTGGAGAATCAACAAAGAACAATTTGCCGAAAATATAATTCCGTTTTTCTCGGATTTAAGATTGAGAGCAGGTTGGGGACAAACGGGAAATCAGGAAATCAGCAATTCTGCGGTTTATTCCTTATACCTCGCCAATTATGCCGGAGGAAATCCTACTTGGGGAACTTCTTACGGAACAGCTTATGACCTTTCCGGAGCAAACAGCGGACTTTTGGCATCAGGATTCATCGCAACACAAACCAAAAACGATGACCTGAAATGGGAAACGACAACCCAGACCAATCTCGGATTGGATTTCGGATTTTTTAATCAGAAACTTTCCGGAAGCATTGATGTTTACAAAAAAGTAACGGACGATATTTTGGTTTTGCCTCCTTATTTAGCCGTAATCGGCGAAGGAGGAGATAAGTGGGTAAACGGTGCATCTATGGAAAACAAAGGGATAGAATTTTCCCTGTCTTATCAGAACGAAACTTCCGGAGGATTCCGCTACGAAATTTCGGGAAACTTTTCTATGAACCGAAACGCCATTACCAAATTGCCGCAATCGGTGGTCAATAATTACGGCGGAAACGGAACGACGGACAATATCTTGGGAAGACCCATCAATTCTATGTATGGTTATGTTGCGGACGGACTTTTCCGAACACAGGAAGAGGTGGACAATTCCGCAGAACAATCCGGAAAAGGTTTGGGAAGAATCCGATATGCCGACCTCAACGGAGACGGTGTCATCGATTCGGACGACCAAACGTGGATAGGAAACCCGAATCCCGGTTTTATGTATGGAATCAATCTTAATTTTTCTTACAAAAATTTTGATTTATCAACATTCTGGCAAGGTATCGGCGATGTAGATGTCATCAATACCAAAAAATACCAAACCGATTTTTGGAGTGTGGACGATGTCGGTTCCAACAAAGGAACAAGACTTCTCGACGCTTGGTCTCCGCAAAATCCGAATTCTGACATTCCTGCGCTTACAACGGTGGACAGCAATGCAGAATCCAGATTCTCAACCTATTATGTAGAAAACGGAAGATACCTGAAACTCAGAGTTTTGCAGTTGGGTTATACTTTCCCGAAATCTGTTATGGAACATTATAAAGTCAGCAATTTCAGAATCTATACGAGTGTGCAGAATCTTTGGACTATCAAATCCAAAGACTTTACGGGAGTAGACCCGGAAACGCCGGGATTCGGTTATCCGCTTCCTCTTACATTTAATTTTGGTGTCAATTTTTCCCTTTAAATTTTAATATTATAATTCCAATGAAAAAGAGTATATTTTTTACGATAACCTGCGCTTTGCTGCTTGGCAGCGTATCTTGCAGCGATTTTTTGGATAGTGAACCGAAAGGCGTTCTTTCGGAAACAGACGTGGTAACTCCGGAAAATGTAGATGGTTTTGTAACGGCGGCTTATGCGGCTCTCGGCAACGACCATTATGACACGCCTTTCAGTCTCTGGCCTTACGGAAATGTCCGTGCAGACGATGCTTACAAAGGCGGAAGCGGAACAAGCGATATTCAGGATTTTCACTTTTTTGAAATTTCCAATAATATCAATTCGAGTTTTGGCGAACTGGACAGATTGTGGTACTTAAACTATGTCGGCATATCGAGATGCAACAAGGCAATTGCCGCTCTCAACCAGCTTTCGGAAACCGATTATCCGAAGAAACAGCAGAGAATTGCAGAAATGAAATTCGTGAAAGGACATTTTTATTTTATGCTGAAAATCCTCTTCAAATATGTGCCTTATGTAGATGAAAACACACCGATTAACGACTATGCCAATATCTCCAACAGGGCTTTGAGCGACCAGGAATTGTGGGAAGCCATTGCTTCCAATTTTGAATTTGCAGCCGCCAATCTTCCAACATCGCAATCCGAAGTCGGAAGACCGAGAAAAAGTGCTGCTTATGCATATCTCGCAAAAGTAAGATTGTATCAGGCTTATGAGCAGGACGATAATTATAATGTTGTGAATATCAATGCGGCAACGCTTCAAAAGGCGGTAGATGCAGCCAATCAGGTTATCGGCGTTTATTCTCTGGAAACGGATTTCGGATACAATTTTTTGCCGGGCAGTTACGAAAACGGTGCAGAATCTGTGTTTTCTATCCAATATTCTCAGGACGACGGCACACTCTTCGGCAGGCTTAATTTCGGAGATGTTCTGTCATTGCCACAAGGATTGGGTTGCTGCGATTTCCACAAACCGAGCCAGAATCTGGTCAATGCTTTCAAAACCACAACAGACGGATTGCCGATGTTTGATGACTACAATAATACCGATTTGGATTATACCCAGTTGACCAGTTACAATGTGGACCCGAGACTGTATCACACAGTTGCATTGCCGGGACTGCCTTGGAAATATGATGAGGACAAAATCTATCAGGCAAGTTGGAACAGAAGCCCTGCAACTTACGGCTATTACGCTTCTCTGAAAGAGAATGTTCCGGTTGACTGCGGCTGCACCGTAAATCTCGACCCGTTCTACGGCAATTCCAAAAACAGAATTGTCATCAGATATTCCGATGTTTTGCTGATAAAAGCCGAAGCACTGATAGAACTGGGACAATACACGGACGCATTACCGCTTATCAATCAGGTAAGAGCAAGAGCCGCCGCAAGCACTGTTCTCACGGGAAGTTATACATCCAACAATGTCATCAGCCAATACGAACCGGGTGTGAACTGCACCTGGACTCAGGATTTTGCAAGAACAGCCTTGCGCTGGGAACGCAGATTGGAATTTGCAATGGAAGGCAGCCGCTTCTTCGACCTTGTAAGATGGGGCATCACATCAACTACGATGAACACCTACTATTCCACAGAAAAAACCAAGAGGTCCTATTATTCCGATGCCGGATTCGACCACGGAATTGAGGAATATTGTCCGATTCCTCTGGCTCAAATCAATTTCAGCCAAGGATTGTATAAACAAAATAACGGCTACTAAACATATCAACCAATGAAAAATATCATCAAAAAATTTCAGAATATTATGGTCTTGCTGCTTTCGGCAACATTCATAATATCTTGCGACAATAGTGCGGAAGACGGGCTTGTAACCGATGTTTCCGTTAATATATCATCTTTTACAGTGAATGGCGTTTCGGGAGAAATTGACAATCAGAATGACGAAATCACGGTAACGCTGCCTTACGGAACAAGCCTGACCGCTTTGACACCAATTATCGAAATTCCTCAGGGCGCAACGGTTTCTCCGGCTTCGGGAAGCGTGGTCGATTTTTCTTCGGCGGTAACATTCCGTGTAAAAAACGGAAATATCTACAAAGATTACGCTGTAACGGTAAAAGCACAAGACCCGATTATCAGTTTCAAAATCAACGGACTGTCTGCCACCATCAACAGTTCGGGCAAAACCATTACGCTTGCAATGCCCGAAGGAACAGATTTGACGGCTTTGCAACCGATTATCGAACTGGCAGACGGTATCAGCATCAGTCCGGCTTCGGGAGCGACGGTCAATTTTACCAATTCGGTTCCGTTTACCGTTTCCAACGGCACTATTACGGAAGTTTACACCGCAAAAGTTACGGTTCCCATATCAGGAGTGTCTATTGCGTTTCTGGGAACGGCTTCTACAAGAGCAGGTCTTACCAATTCCGATGAAATTGCTGCCTCCGACTGGCTTTTCGAGCAATATTCGGGAGCGGTTTATATCTCATTGGCAGACATCGGAACAGGAACAGCCGTTTTGGACGACATCGATGTTCTTTGGTGGCATTACGATTCTGCCACGACTTTGCCGAGCGATGCAACGAGCCAGACCGTTATCTCAAAAATAAAAACCTATCTCAGCGGCGGCGGTAATATTCTGCTGACAAGTTTTGCAACGCAATATGTTGATACTTTGGGAATTGTCCCTTCGGGAAAAGGTCCGAATAATGTTTTCGGGGATTTTCTTCCGGCGGGTTTCATCGATGCTGACAACAATTGGGGAATTTCTTTCGTCGGAAACGAAAGCCACCCTGTTTTTGACGGTGTTCAGACTTACGCAACCGGACAAGCCTGGCTTTTGGAAAAAGGAACTTACCGTCTGAATCACGTTTCGTGGTGGTATCTTCCGGATTGGGGCGGTTATACAAACGGAGCGGGTTGGAGAAGCCAAACCGGCGGAAATAATCTCGCCAGCGAAGCCTGGGACACTGCTTTGGATAACAGAGTTGCCATTGCCGAATTTCCGAGCGGAACTGCCGACAAAAAATGTATAACTATTTCTGTAGGCTCTTACGATTGGTATAATGAAACCTCGAACGGAACGGCAAGCCAGTCCAACGCTTATCTGGATAATATCAAAATCATTACCGACAACAGCCTCAATTATCTTATAACCAATTAATGCTAAAACAATGTCAATCAAAAAAATATATCTGCTGTCATTGCTTACCCTTGCGTTTTTTTCCTGTCAGGACAACGATTCTGATGTTTCATCAATTACTCAGGAAGAAATTTTCAAACAAACGAATATCTATCCGCAACCGCCGGAACAATGGATGGGAGGCGATGACCCGTATTACACCGCCGGTTATGTCGGCGATGTGATGCCTTACTACGAAAACGGAATTTTTCATCTCTTTTTCCTGCACGATGCCAAAACAAAACCGTCAGGAGAAGGTTTCCACGATATTCACAGTTTTGAAACGACCAATTTTACGGATTACAGTTATCAGGGCAGACAGATTCCTTACGGAACTTCTTCCGAACCCGATTTCGGTGTTGGAACAGGAAGTCTCATCAAAGCCGGAAGCACTTATTATTACTATTATTCCGGACACAACGAGACGGCTTCATTCATCGCCAACAATCCGAGAGAATGTGTTCTCCTTGCCAAAAGCACGGATATGAAAAACTGGACAAAAGTTACGGATTTCAAAATCACGGCTCCCACCGGTTATTACGATTATGAATTCCGCGACCCGCACGTTTTTTATAATTCCGAAGCCGGAAAATACTGGATGCTGGTTTCTGCACAAACGTCTGCACGGACAGCCGTGGTACTGAAATTTACGACAACTGATTTGGAATCCGGCGACTGGACGGTGGAGAGTCCGCTTTATACCACCACTTCTTCCGAAAATTATATTATGATGGAATGTCCCGATATGTTCAAAATGGGGAATTATTGGTATCTTCTTTTTTCGGAAAATTGGAGCAGCAATGTCGGCACACATTACAGAATCGCAACATCGTCTGACGGACCTTGGACTACGCCCGATGTTGACCTTTTGGACGGTTCTTATTTATATGCCGCAAAAACCGCCGCCGACAATACAGACCGCTATTTCATCGGCTGGGCAAACCGCAATGTTCCGGAAAGCAATACGGGAACAAAAGACTGGGCGGGAAATCTCGTGGCTCACAAACTGGTTCAGAATACAGACGGAACGCTTGCCGTGAAACAAATTTCCGCTTTTCAGTCTGTGTTTGCAAAGAGTGCTTCTCTTGCTGTGAGCAGTATTTCCGGAAGTGCAAGCCAAAGCGGAAACAATTTCAGTCTGAGTGCCGGTTCTCAGGTTACTTTTGATAAACTCCAAAAAGCCAATCAGATTAGTTTTACGCTGAATATGGCTTCCGGCGGAACATCGGGAATTATTTTGGCAGAGAACACCAACGATGCTACCAGTGTCAAAATTGCCTGGGAACCTGCAAACAACAGAATTGCGGCTTATGTCATCAATTCCGGAGCGGAAACGCTTGTCAATTCTTATCCGCTGACTGCCGTTTCGGGAACGACGTATGACGTAACTGTTTTCACGGGAAATGACGTTTGTGTGGTTTATGTGAACGACAAAATCGCCTTTACCAACAGAATCTATAATGTGGTAAACAAAAAATGGAGTATCTTTGGGACTTCCGCAAGCACATTCAGTAATATCAACATCAAAATTCCAAATTAATGTTTATTAATAACAAAATAAATGCAGTAAGTTTCGGCGAGGTGCTTTTCGATGTTTTCGGAGACGAAAAGAAAATCGGAGGAGCACCGCTCAATCTGGCTCTCAGAACGGCTTCTTACGGTTTTCCGGTTGCGATGATAAGTGCAGTCGGCAATGATGAAGACGGAAAAATAATTTGCGATTATATCAGGGAAAATCAACTCGATACCGGCGGAATTATCACGACTTCTGATTATGAAACAGGAATTGTTCAGGTTTCGCTCAACGAGCGCGGTTCTGCAACGTATGAAATCAAATTCCCCTCGGCTTGGGATTTTATCGAAGCGAATGACACGATAGCGGATATTGTGAAAAAAGCCGATGTTTTTTTCTACGGAAGTCTGGCTTGCAGACACGAAATTTCCAGAAAAACGCTTTTCGGTCTTTTGGAAAGCAACGGAAAAATGTTTAAGGTTTTTGATGTGAATCTGAGAAAACCGTTTTACAATATTGAACTTTTGGAACAACTGATGACCAAAGCCGATTTCATCAAATTCAATGATGAAGAACTCTTGGAAATCGCTTCCGGATTGGGCTTTTCATCAGACCATCTCGAAGAAAATATCCGTTTCATTTCAGAAAAAACAGACACATCTTCCATTTGTGTTACTTTGGGCAAACACGGTTCTATTCTGTTGTGGAACGGCGCAATTTACAAACACGAAGGTTATCCCGTGAAAGTTGCGGACACCGTCGGAGCGGGCGATTCTTTCCTGGCAAGTTTGATTGCGAAACTGCTGTCAGACAAAAATCCTGATGCCGCCTTGGATTTTGCGAGTGCGGTTGGTGCATTGGTCGCAAGTCATTCCGGTGCGAATCCCAGAATTACGCCCTCCGAAATAGATGTTTTTATGAAGCAAAATGTGTGAGGCGATGCTCAAAATATGTTGGATTAACCACAAGAATTACATAAAATTTAAACGGGAAAGTGCAGGCGAAAGTCGGCACTTGCTGTTTTTATCCACCTGGAATAAGGAAAAATAAAAGTAAATTTAGAACGAAAGATTGATTGAGTTTATTCTAATTTCGTTTCAAAGCTAAGTCAATTTTTTTCATCGTATTCATACATTTCGTAACTTTGATAAGGTGCAAAGAAAAGGGAATCATCACTTTTTCAACGCTCTTAATTTGTTTCACTTATGTTGTGTTAGAAAGGAAAAGAAACAACAAAACCTATATTCAAAGAGGGTTCAGAAGATTAAAAAAGTCGTTTGCGCTTTGCGTTTAATTTTACACAAATTATTGTCAAAAATCATGAAAATCACAGAAGCATCCATACAAAACATCCCTCTGATTCAGGAGGTTGCCGAAAAATCTTGGCAATCTGCGTATTCCGATATTCTTTCGCAGGAACAAATTGATTATATGCTGAAAATGATGTATTCTGCGGCTGAAATTTCTTCTCATCTCAACAATCCTGATTATCATTATTTTTTAATCGAAAACGAAGAAAATTGTGTCGGCTTCATCGGTTTTGAACATCATTACGAACCTGAAACCACAAAACTCCACCGGATTTATCTCCTTCCGGAAGCCAAAGGAAAAGGTTTCGGAAAAGCAGGAATTGATTTTCTGAAAGAAAAAACATCACAATCCGGCGACCGGAGAATTATTTTAAATGTCAATAAAAACAACAACGCAAAAGCTGTTTACGAAAAACAAGGCTTTACGGTGTATGGAGAGGGAATTTTCGATATAGGAAACGGTTATGTGATGGATGATTTTCTAATGGAATATTGTATCAAATAACCATTTATCCCCATTTTTCTTTTGTATTTTTCAGAGAAAGCCTAATCAGCTCTTCCAGTGCTTCAATGTTCAAATCATCCAACTTTTTAAAGTAAATACACGATTTTGACATTTTAATTTTTCCTAATTTTTCAACAAGCTGGTTTTGTTTTTCATCCTCAAAATCCAGAACATACAAAGAAAATTTATCTTTTCGGGGAGAAAATCCGATTCGGCACATATCACCTTCCCTTCCGCTTTCGTATTTATAATGATACGTTCCGAAACCGATAATGGATGCTCCCCACATTTTTGCCTTTTCTCCGGAAAGGTGCTCCATAATTTCAATCAATCTGAAAGAATCGTCAGCCTTTTCTGGAGCAGAATTTTTGATAAAATCTTCGACACTGAATTCCGTAGGCAAGGTTTTATTTTGACTCATAATGTATGGATTATTGTTCCTGATTTTTCCAGACGGCTTTATAATTCAGTGTTCCGTCGTAGCTTTTCCATGTTCCGATGAATTCGATGTACTGCGCTTCTACTTTTTCGGTTTTTTTGTTCCATTTGAATGTATAAACAAATTTTCCTTTGAATGTTCCGGAGTGCTTTCCTTTCGGTTCTTCGGCAATGTCGTATTCCCCGAAAACAGTGCTTTTCTTTTTTCCGTCTTTGTATTTGGTAATCCTGATTTTCCCTTCAAAATTGGAAAAATGATTCTCCACTCCCGACACTCCCGAAATGAAATATTCCTGGTCGTTTTTCTTATCCTGCTCCGAAAGCGTGAAGCGCATTTTGAGAACTGCGTTATCTTTTCCGTCTCCTATTTTCCCAACGTAAGGGTTTCCGTTGTTCATCCATACGTTTGAAATATTGGGCATTTGGGAATAGGCATAGGAGGAAATTAGAATGAATAGTAAGGCTATTTTTTTCATGATTGTATTTTTTTTTAATTGTTACTTTTTTAAACCATCCCGTCAAAAATTTTCTTTCTGAAAATTTCGCCACACCTCCAAAGGAGGGGAATATGCGGGAATCTTTACACTCCGAATTGTGCAAGATGATGATTGAGATGTTTGGCAAACATAATGTTCCATTCTTTGGCAGACATTACGCCGAAATTCAAATTTTCCTTTCCGTCAAACGCTTCGCTTCCCAACTGCTGAACTCTCTGGATATTGCCAATCAGCTTCTTTTTCTCTTCTTCAAAATCCCTTTCATCCGAAATGATGAACGCCGGACTTGTCGGAAGGCCTTGTCTATAAGGCTTTTCGTTCACAATTTTGGGTTTCACGAATTTTGTCATCAAAAATTTGGCAATAAATCCGGGTTTCCTGTGTTTTTCCGGCTCAAAAACGACAGAATACGACATATTCAGATGTGCAAGCATCTGGCTTACGGACATTTTTCCCCACTTCCGCTGTGTTTCGGAAGTAAGCCTGTTGATTCTGTCAATGTAATGCTGTGCATCTTTGGCATCAAAAACGTTTTCCATTTGTTTTTTTTCAAAGGTATTTATTTTTGTGAAAACTCAGATTTTTTATTTGAATAATTTTTTCGAGGTCATAAATCATATATTCAACACTTTGTTATATTGTATTTGAATTTTTTCGTAGGTAATGATTCTTGTCTTGTTCTCAATCGGAATTGTTTTTTTTATGCTTCCCGGCTTTGAAAACAGGATATATGCCTACATTTCGATTTTTTCTATTTTATTGGCTCTTCGCCATTTTGTATGGAAAAAAAATATCCATATTATTTTAAAATGACATCGGAAACGGAGGCGTTAAAAATTTTAAAGAATTTTCGTTAAAAAATTTCCACTGTTCGAGGGCGGGACAAAATTTCATTATGCGACTAATTTAGGTTTCCGCCCGAGTTTTGGAAATTTTAGAAAA
>JASGDB010000014.1:0-74587 GCA_049841315.1 Bergeyella sp.
CTACTGCTGCTGTAGTTGATTCTGCTGCTGCTGTAGTTGATTCTGCTGCTGCTGTAGTTGATTCTGCTGCTGCTGTAGTTGATTCTGCTGCTGCTCCTGCTGCACCTGCTAAATAATTTTAGCCGCAAACAGAAGAATAAACCGTTTCTCCCGGAGAAGCGGTTTTTTTATTACGCTTTTTTCTGCCGAAGCGTTTCATAACAGCAAATAGCTACGGCATTACTCAAATTCAGGGAATCAATCGTTCCTGCCATAGGAATCAGAATATTCTTCCCTTTTCCAAGCCAGAACTCACTCAATCCGGAATGTTCAGTTCCGAATAACAATGCCGATTTTTTCGTGAAATCCTGTTCAGAAATATTTCCCGCCGATTCATCCATAAAAGTTGTATAAACAGAATATCCGTTGTTTTCCAAAAAATCCCAAAGTTCCTCATTACTGCTCTGAAAAATATTCATTCCAAAAAAACATCCCACGCTGGAGCGAATGACATTCGGATTGTAAAAATCCGTTTTGGCATCGGTAACAATCAAAGAATCAACACCAAACGCTTCACAGCTCCTGATAATCGCCCCAAGATTTCCCGGTTTTTCTACACTTTCCACAACCATAACAGTAGAATTTTCTTTCGGAAAAAAGTCATTCAATGAATGTTCTTTGGTTTTATAAATCCCGACAATTCCCTCCGAAGTCCCACGATAAGCCAGTTTTTCATATATTTTTTCTGAAATAAAATGAATTTTCCCATCGGGAACTTTGTTTTGAAATAAATTTTCACAGATAAAAAATTCCTGCGCTTCATACCCAAACTGCAAGGCTCTTTCGTTTTCCTGCCTGCCTTCCACGGCAAAAACACCGGATTTTTTCCGGAAACGGTTATCGGAAATGAGCCTGGAAAGATTTTTTATTTTATCGTTTAGTAGACTTTCAATCAGCATATTTTTTATTTTGATATTTCAAGACCTCATAGGTTTCAAAAACCTATGAGGTTTAAAAAGGTATCCCTATTTTGGAGTTTATAGCAATACATTATCTTCGTTTTCAGCGTTCTCAATCAGGCTTTGCGGAATTTCCTTTTTGGATTTTATGCCTAATGTTTTGAGCTTCTGGGTTTGCAGAATCAGGTTGTCGTTTCCGGTGTAGAGCTGTTTGTAGGCATCACCAAAAGCACTTTTCGCCTGGTCGATGTTCTTTCCTATTTTTTCCAGATTATCGAGAAAAAGCACGAATTTATCGTACAGTTTAGCTCCTCTTTCCGCTATTTCGAGCGTATTTCGGTTCTGATATTCTCTTTTCCAGAGGTCTGCAATTAGTTTTAAGGAAGTTATCAGATTGCTCGGATTCAGCAGGAGAATTCTTCTTTCGTAGGCATAGTTCCACAAATTTTGGTCTGCCTGCATCGCCGAAATATACGCCGGTTCGCTCGGAATAAACATCATCACGAAATCGAGCGATTTTCCGTAATCGTCATACGCCTTTCGGGAAAGTTCCGTGATATGGTTTTTCACTGAGGCAAGGTGTTGGTTGAGTTTCAGACTGTAAACATCGGCATCGGTTTCGTCCACAAGCTCCGTAAAGGCAGACAGAGAAACTTTGGAATCGATAATCACATTTCTTTCATCCGGATATTTCACCACAGCATCGGGGCGCATTTTTTTTCCGGAAAATTCTGAATAAAGCGCTTTGTTGTCCTCATCGCGAAGCTCATGTTCCAGAAAATATTCCCGTCCTTTTACCAATCCTGATTTCTCCAGAATACTTTCGAGAATCATTTCGCCCCAGTTTCCCTGAGTTTTGGCTTCGCCTTTCAGTGCTTTCGTTAATTTTTTGGCGTCTTCGGAAATTTGCTGGTTCAGTTCGGCAAGTTCCTTTACTTTTTCGGCAAGGGAAAAACGTTCCTTGTTTTCCTTTTCGTAGGCTTCATTTACACGGTTTTTAAGCTCGGCGATTTTTTCCTGAAAAGGATCAAGAATGGTTTTAAGATTGGTCTGGCTCTGTTCTGCAAATTTTTTGGAATTGTCCTGAAGAATTTTATTGGCGAGATTTTCAAACTGAAGTTTTGCTTCTTCCTGAATTTTAGCGATTTCCTGCTTCTGGGTTTCCAGCGATTTCTGAAGATTTTCATTGATGGCAGACAGCTCGGAATTTTTGGCAAAAACATTCTGTTTTTCAGAAACAAGCTGTTCTATCTGAAAGGTTTGCTTGGAATTGATTTCCTTCTGCTCACCGAATTGCGAGAACAGTGAAGCATGTTCCGCTGAAATTTTAGCAAGGTCGCTTTTCAGTTCATTTAAAACATTGGTTTGTTGAAGATTGAGCTGTTTTTCATGCTCAACCGATTGATTCAGTTCCACAATTTTTTCGTTTGAATTCTGAAAATCCGACTGCGTACGAATGAACCGGCTGTTCAGTTCTTCATACAAACGCCTTGAAACCATGGATGATTTCAGAATAAAATACAATATAACAGCACCAAGAATACCGCCCGATAAAAAACCGGCAATTAAATAGGTCATCTCCATTTTTCAAAATTACGAAAAGAAATTTTCAGTTCATTGAAAAGTGGAAAAATGTTTACGGGGAAAAACCTTATTCTTTATGCTAAATGCGGTATTTAAACTTAAAAAAACACGGAAAACTTTATTTTTCCTCCCTTCACCTATCCGTCCATTACTTTTTTTTATAAATACAAAATACCACAAAATAACGATTGAGTATTTTGTAAAAGCCACTATTGTTTGCCAATTTCTTAATCAAATTACGGAAAACGGCTTATATCTTTTAACTGCTGATGATTTTTTCTCTTAAATTAGCCCTTTCTTAAACTTAAAAATATGATGAGTAAAATTAATCGACTTTTAAAATTTGTGTATTTATTGGTAGGGGTCTCCATTCTCTTTTCATGTCAGGAAGAACGTTTTGCTGACGAAATGGCTGTACCTACTGATATTTCTACTGTTACGACAGGCAAAACCATGTCCTTTTACTGGTCGCCAGTAGAGGGTGCTACCAGCTATCTGTATGAATTTCGCGAACAAGGAGGAGAAATTATTTCCGGAGAAGTTTCCGAACCAATATGGAGCATTGACGGGATAAATCCTCAGGGGAAATACGAATTCAGAGTAAAAGCAGTAAACAAAACTACAAACCGCCAGTCATTATGGTCTGAATGGGGTGTTTTCGACATAACTCAGGCTGAAGTCGCCTTCCAGTTTAATTCCGGAAGCGGAACAGAAGACGATCCATATATTATCAAAACCGCCGGAGAGCTCGCATTGTTAGCTTCCGTAGTTAACCATGAAGTACGTGGTTACAGTGAGTACGGCGTGTATTATAAACTGGAAGCCAATATTGATTTGAAAAATTATTCTAAATGGGAGCCTATTGGTATTGGTGTGGGTTCAACAATTATCGGGACTGCACAGCCAACGTTAAAAAGTGCTTTCCGAGGGAATTTTAATGGTAACGGATTCACGGTATCCAACCTGCAGGTGGATATGACGGCGGATGAAGCGGAAGCCTATGCGGGTCTGTTTGGGCTGAATGTAGGCTGGATTAAAAATGTGAATGTTTCAGGCACTATCAATGCAACGAGCAACTATACAGGAGGTGGTAATTTAGCAGCAGGAGGTGTTGTTGGTCTTTCATCAATCGGATATGACAGTAATAATCAAATACTTGCGTACACCGGAGGTCTTGTTGGTAATTCGTTCACAGGAAGCGTGATTGCAAATTCGGGAGCAGATACAAACGGAACTGCAGTAGCCGGCGGCATCTGCGGATATGCGCTTTCCGGGAATATTGACAACAGTACGGTTGTAATAGAATCCGCTAAATCAATTCATGCCATTTCCGGCATAAGTCCGGCAGCAGGAGGCGTTGTTGCGGTTCAGCAAGCGGGACGTTTGTCCGTTGCTGATGTAACTGTAGCCGGTAATATTTTAGCAGAATTTACACATACCGATAACGAAAGTACGCCTGCAATAGCAGGAGGTGTTCTTGGTTATTGCGGAAGACTTCAGGGGCTTGACAACAATCCTGGAGTACAATATTGCAACATCAATGTTTCCGGAACAATCAAAGCGGTTGCTTCCGGTGATTATTGCCCTTCAACAGCTGGAGCATTAGCGGGATATTCTAATTTCGACATGGCTTTGGCGTGCAACGCTGAAATTTCAGGCTCGATACTGGCAGAAGGTGAAGACGCCATCTTTGCAGGTGGTTTGATTGGAGGAATGCTTTACGGAAACGGAGGTGCCAACTCTCTAAATAACAGCAATGTAGTAATTAAAAGCAGTGGTTTGGTTTCAGGGAAACAGACCGCTTCAAGTGTAGTATCTCTGTCATCCGGTACATACGTTGGCGGCATGGTAGGAGGATTAGGCAACAATGCGCCCGGTGTTCTCGTAACTTGTTCGGTAGTTAGCGATGGCAAAATATATGCTTCCAATGCTTCTACAGGAAGCCATGCTACTGCATGCGGAGGTGTAATTGGAATGTCCAGCACATCTGTTGGAAGTTCTTGCGTAATGGGTTCAAACGCTGTGTTGGAAGCTTCGGGCAAAGTACTCTACGTGGGTGGTGTTTCCGGTGGATTCAGAGGTACCTATTCCAAGCAATTCATTGGTAATTATGCTGTTATTGACGGAAAAATCAAAACAAGCTATGCTTCGGGTGCTTATACAGCCAATATCGGCGGGCTTTCCGGATTTATTAACGGACTTCGTGTAGGTACGGTTTGGCAAACTGCTCCGGTAAAAGGATGTTATTCTGTTTTCAGAGGTACAATAGAAAATGAATCAAGTGGTACTGTTACCATAGGAGCAATCTCCGGACTGGTAACCAGAGGGGTATTTACAAATAATTACTGGTGGTCCACCACAGCAGGAATGCCGGCTGTAGCAGGTGATTCTCCGAGCGGAGTAACCCAGTTTTCAAGTATCACCGAATCAGGATTTAATGAAGCTAAAGAAGTTATGAATCCTACGCTTACAGAAAATAATTACTTGAGACAATATGTTTACGACTCTTCCAAAGGATATTTGATTTTACTGTAAAATCAAATTCTGAATAAAAAAAGGCAGCCGGATTTTTTAGTCCGGCTGTTTTTTTTATGGTTACTTTCTCAGCAAAACCTTACTGCAAAGTATTATGGATTTTCTTCGGCAATTTTTGTATGAAAAGGCAGATACATCGGAAGCGCAGCAGAACCATACCACGGAAGAATTTCATAATCGAAAATTCCTTCTCTCACGGTCGGGTCGTCTTTGAGAAAATTTTCGGTTTCTTCTTTGGTTTTTGTATTAAAGATAAAAATTCCCCGATACTGCAAATTGTTATCTCCGAAAGGTCCAGCTATAGTAAGTTTCCCTTCATCGGATAATTTTTTCATGTTGGAAAAATGCCCTTTGAAAAGCTCACTCCTCTTATTTTTATCTGTAATTTTAGAGTCGTTTTCTCCTGTTTTTAAAATCACGAGGAAATAATTTTTCATTCCGTATTTATCCGCACCGAGAGAATCCGCCAGCTTTTTATTGAAGCCTTTGATTTCCTGAGCGGAAGATGCCAAACTCTTTCCGTTTTTTCCGTCATTTCCTCTTGTAATAATACAAGATGTAAGGATAAGAGAGCCAGAAATGAGATAAAACAAATTTTTATACATGATGATTAGTCTTTTATTCTTAAAAATTCTTTTGCCAGTTCAATCAGTTTCGGGTCTCCGGTGTGTTTTCCGGGTTCATCGGAAAGTTTTATGGTCGGAATCCATTCTTTATTCAAAGCCTGAACGCCCATCAGTTTCATCACGATATTCATCGGCTTCAGTCCGACATCGTTCGTTAAATTCGTTCCGATTCCGAAAGAAATTCCGATTTTTCCTTTACAGTAATTCGTAATTTCCTCTACTTTTTCCAGATTCAGACCGTCTGAAAAAATGATGTATTTGTAAAGCGGATTAATTCCGTTGTCCTGATAATGCTTAATGGTTTTATCGGCAAAAACGAGCGGGTCTCCGCTGTCGTGGCGCACGCCGTCAAACAATTTCGAGAATTTTTTATCAAACTGCTGAAAGAAAACATCCGTGGTAAACGTATCGGAAAGTGCCACTCCCAAATCGCCTCTGTACACATCTACCCAGTGTTCCAGCGCAATCTGGTTTGCCATTTTGAATCCGAATTCCGCAGCGTGAAACATAAACCATTCGTGTGCATGTGTTCCGATTGGTTTTACCCCATATTTCATGGCAAAATGAATATTGGAAGTCCCGATAAACATCGAGCCTTTTTTCTTCAGGGCATCGACCACCATGTCATGAACTTTATAGGAATGTCTTCTTCTCGTCCCGAACTCTGCAAAGGTTACGCCCAAGTTATTCAACTGATTGGCTTTGTCTAAAGTCCTTCCAATAACAGTTTCATTGGAATCCCGTTCCAGATGGTTCATTTCGTAATGCAGCTCCGAAATCAGCGACAGAAGCGGAACTTCCCACAAAATCGTTCTGTACCATAATCCTTCTACCGTAACTTTCAGGTCATTTCCCGTCTGTTCGATTTGCACTTCCGAAGGGTCATAACGATAGCCTTCCAGAAAATCGAGATAAGGCAAATCAATGTAAGGGCAGGTTTTCGCCATGAATTTCTTTTCCTCTTTGGTAAGCCTCAATTCCGCCATGGCATTTACGGCTTCACGCAGAGCCTTATCAAAACCATCGGGGAAATAATGCTTTCCTCGGTTGATAAATTCGTATTTTACGATTTGGCTCGGGAACAGCTTTACCACTGCGTTCTGCATGGTGATTTTATAAAAATCGTTGTCCAGAATGGAATTTAAAATAGATGTTGACATAGCGGATGTTATCTGTCAAAAATAAAAAAATCGCTTCAAATGAAACGATTTTAAAATGATAAAGTGTAATTTATTTTACAGAGATTATTTTCCAAGATAAGAATTGTACATCCATACTTCTTTTTCCTGTTCGGTGATATAGTCGCTCATTTGGGAATTCGTTCCCTCGTCTCCCGCCTCATCCGTGATGTCCAGAAGTTCACGCTGAAGGTCGATTACGGTTTTGAAAGAAGCCAGAATATTTTCCACACATTTGTTGGCATCGCTTACCTCTTTACTTTCTTTAATGGCGGATGTTGCCAGATAATCCGAATAATTATGGTTCGGCGTGGCTCCCAATGTAAGGATTCTTTCTGCGATTTCGTCGATTTTCAGGACAAGGCTGTCGTACAGCTCCTCAAATTTCGGATGCAGGGTAAAGAACTGCTCTCCTTTGATGTTCCAGTGCGCTCCTCTCGTATTCTGATAAAATACGGAATAATTGGCGAGAAGGATATTCAGTTTTTCTGCGATTTTTTTACAGTCGGCTTCTTTAAGCCCTATAATGCTTGAATTTTTCATTTTTTCTAAATTTTAGTATCTACAAAGTTAGAGCAAAATGAATGAAAACAGAAAATTTCCGCATTGAACCTTTCGATAATGAAGGTAATTTTTTTTAATTATAAATTAATGCTTAATCCACTTGAATGTTTTGAATCCTTGCTCTGTTTTAAGGGAAATCATATAAACTCCCGAAGGCAGATGCTTTACGTCAATTTTACTTTCTTTAGAAGTGAAAAGCAGTTTTCCGCTTAAATCATATATTGCGGATGATTCCACTTTCATATTGTCTGAACGGATATTGAGAAAATCTGTTGTCGGATTAGGATAAATGCCAATTCCTCTGTTGATTTCTTCTGTTCCGAGACCATCTTCTAATGTAATCGGCTCACGGAAAAAGGAAACTTCCAAAAGATATTCCGGAAAATTTTTCAGATAATAGGCTTCCATGGTGTACTGTGCATAATCTTCCTGCTCAACGCTGTTGATAGAATACACAGGAACATGAACTCCGATGTTTTCACCCAGATTTCTGAACCAGCTGTACTGATATTCATCTCCCGAAAGCGACTGCGTGAGCGAAATGCTTCCTCCGACTGGAGCATAAACCGTTTCAGGCTCGTCGTATCTTTGCGGAGAATAGGTGAAATCCGCCATTTCATTTCCAAGCTGAAGAAAATTACCGAGCTGTGCCAGCGTGTACTTGTTGTTTTCCAGAAAAGTAAGCGCCGGAACTCCCGAAGGAATATTCCCCGAAAGATTATTGCTTACAAGAGAAAGCATTTGAAGATGTTCCAGCTGTAATATTTCTGCCGGAAATTCATTTTCAAAAAGATTGTTATTCAGATACAACTGCTGAAGTTTCTGATTCGCCTGCAAAGCTGAAAGCCCGCCTGAAATTAAATTTCTCCCAAGATTAAGATGAATAAGTTCCGCCATTCCCGCCAGTTCGGTCGGAACGCCGGAAAGCTGATTTTTTTCAAGGGAAAGCCATTCAAGTTTCGTAAGATTCGCCAATCCTGACAGATTATTATTGGTGAAAGCATTATTACTCAGATTCAAAGTCGTCAAATTCGGTAAAGTACTGACAGCAGACGGAATTGCAGAAAGCTGATTTCCGGAAATATTGAGTTCTTTCAGCGTAGTTTTTCCCGAAAGAGCAGAAAAATCGGTAATGGAATTATTTTGCAGATTAAGAGATTCAATCAGATTATACGCAGACAAACGCTGTGGAACGGCTGTCAATCCGAAATTCGCCAAATCCAGAACTTTAGTATTAATAAAATTCTGCAAAAATCCGTTGATATCCGAAACCGAAAACTGATTGTTCCCCAAAGAAAGCTCCTCCAGATTGGAAAGCGAAGAAAGCATCAATGATGGGTCTCCCGAAAGCCTGTTGTGGCTGATGTCGAGCCTGGTAAGCGCTGTTAAACCTGAAATTCCGCCCGAAATTTCTCCTGTAAGATTATTGGAACTCAAATCTAATTTTTCCAATTTGCTGAACACAGAAAGATTAGCCGGAAAATTTCCCGATAAAACATTTCCCCTGAGATTGATTTCCGTAACAAAGCCGTTTTTCGTTTTGATGCCGTACCAGTTTTTCGGGTCTTTTTCAAAATCCCAAGCCTGGCTCCAGCCAGCTCCGTTGGTCGTGTTATACAGCGAAATAAGCGCACTTCTTTCCGCCTCGGAAATACTCCACTGGGCAAATGCAAAATTGGAAATCAGCAAAAAGAATAAAATTTTCTTCACCTGTTTGTGTTTTTGAAATGCAAATATAATTTTTTTACCACAGATGCACAGCTATTTATAAATATTATTTCCGGAACACCTGTTTTTGGTTTTTATACGTGCTGTTTAAAATCATCATACCAGGTCATACGCATTAAAAACATACATATGCTTAGTGTAAATGGCTAAAAATCAATTGTTTTATTTTAAACGCAATGGTCGCAAAGTTTTTTTACATTATTGAAAATATTTTTCGTCCGCAAAGACTGAACTACGTTCGTAAACTTTCAGTTTATGTTCAGCGAAGGTTGACTGTTTTTTTTTTGCTGAGTGAAACGCCTTTGCGAACCTTATCACAGTTTGTCTGTTTATAAATTCTTTGCGAACTTTGCGTTTGGAATTTAAATGCGTTTAGCCTGATTATATGCCTAATTCAACTCAATTCTTAAAAATCGGAACATTGGAACACGCTTCGCCGAACATCAGTGATTTTACCAATGGTTTGAGTTTTTCCACGAGTTCTATGTAAGCGTTTTCGGGAATTTCCTTGTCGGAACAGCCTTTTACCAGAACTCTTTTGCCTTTCAGTTCCGTGAAATCATAATTTTCAATGATGTCGTGCATCAGAATCATTTCCAAATCTTCACGGTTTCCGAAAACGATTTTTTTTGCCGAATCCGTCAGTTTTGCCGTAATCAGAAAATAAGACCAAAGCGGAACAATCGCATCAGCCGAATTGTAGATGTACACGAAAGAATTTTGATAATCTTCCGCATTCATTTTCTCCACATTTTCACGGAAATCTTTTTCTTTTAAAATCAAACCTTCCCAAAGAAACTCTTTTAAATCGATTCCCTTTCTTTCGCCTTTCGGAACAAGTTCGGAAAGGTCGAAATTGACGAGGCTTGTATTTTCGGCGACTTTATTTCTTATTTCAAAATTCTCTGACATTTTATATTCTTGTCTTTGATTCAGCAAATTTAGTTTAAAATCCTTTGACCTCGTTGTTTAAAAATTCTTATCCGATTTTTTTTTATAAATTTGTTTCGTAAAGAACAATAACCTCATTATAACAAAGCAAAAAACAACATTATGGAAACTATGGTCGTATATCCGAAAAGCGAAAAACAAAAATCACTACTCGCTTCCTTGCTTGATGAGATGAAGATACGTTTTGAAATTGCGAAAACGGAAGACGATACAAAAATGACCAAAGAAGAATTTTATGCTATGGTTGATGCCGCAAAACAAGAAGCAAGAGAGGGAAAAGTGCATATTCTAACTCCTGAAAAGCAAAAAGAACTTTTAGGACTATGAGTTATGAAATTCAATATACCAATAAAGCCAAAAATGGTTTTGAGCGACATAAAAAATCAGGTAACAAAAAATTATTGCTTAAAATCAACGAATTATTGAATGAACTAAAAGAACACCCAACATTCGGAACCGGCAAACCGGAGCAACTGAAACATTACGAAATCCCTACTTATTCCCGCAGAATTTCGGGAGAACACAGGTTGGTTTATGAAATCCACGATGAGGTAGTAACCGTTTTGGTGCTTTCTGCTTACGGACATTATTAGTTAGCCTGTTCTTTTACCAATCCGCTTTCGGCATTATTTTTTATTTCAAAATTTTCCTGCATTTTATTCAAAATATTTTTTATTATTTCTAAAAAGTTCGTACAACAATTTCATATTTTCGAGTTCCTGCCAGTTACATTCTTTGGCGGGATTGCTGTCCAAATTATAAATTTTCGCATTTTCAATCGCTAAAACAAAAGGCGAATGTGAAGCGATAATGAACTGACAATTATATAAATGCGAATATTTTTCGATTAATTTTTTCACAACTAATTGCAATTTGGGCGAAAAAGAATTTTCAGGTTCATCAAGCAGATAAAGCGTATCGGGTTCAAAAATGTTTTCAAAATATGAAATAGCCGTTTCTCCGTTTGAAAATTGTTCGGACAATTCGTTGTGATTTTGCCAGGCAAACATTCTTGCTCTATCGTCTTTTTCATTGGCTTCCAAAATCCTTTTTTCTGCTTTTTCAGTTTTGCTTCGCAGGTTTACAATGGCTTCGGCAATATCTTCACTTCGGATAAACCGGCTTTCTTTCGGGATTTTTATTTCTTTTCCGTTTCGTTCAGCCGTTTGAAAACTACATTTTTCTACAAATTCATTAAAATAGAATGAAGAATTTCCCAATGTTTTATGCTTAATTTTAATTTTTTCGGCAATCACATTCAATAAAGTTGATTTTCCTGAACCATTATTTCCATAAAAAACAGTAACCGGAGAAAAATGAATCATATCCAACATTTTTGGACATAAAATCCTATATGGATAAACCCTTCTTTCTTCAAACGGCAACAGAAATTTTTCAAGAAAAATCATCGGCAATAAATTTCTTAACTTTGAACAAATTTAAGTCAAATAATTGATTTAGGTAGTAATGAATTTGTTTAGACTTTTTGATGATGCTTCGTAGAAGCATTCTGTTAATAGAAAATAGATTTTTGTTGTGTGCGAAGCTCCGTAGGAGCGTTCTGTTAATAACGTTCTGTTTTTACAGGTCGCTCCTACGGAGCTTTTTTACAACATCTTTATTTTTTTCTATTAACAGTTTGTTCCTACGGAACACATAAAATGTAAATAATTTCATTAAAATCTAAAATGTATAACAATCACGAACTCCAATTAAAAAAATAAAAAATTCGTGAATAAATCTCAAATCTAAATTGAAATACTACATTATCGCAGGAGAAGCATCAGGCGATTTACACGCTTCCAACCTGATGAAAGCCATTCAGCAAAAAGATTCCGACACCGATTTCCGTTTTTGGGGCGGAGATTTGATGCAGAAAGTTTCGGGCGAAAAACCGGTGAAACATTACAAAAATTTGGCATTTATGGGTTTTGTGGAGGTCTTGATGAATTTAAAAACCATTTTAAACAATATTAAATTCGCCAAAAAAGACATTCAGCAGTATCAGCCCGATGTTCTGATTCTGGTGGATTATCCCGGATTTAATTTAAGAATTGCAGAATTTGCAAAAAAACTCGGAATAAAAGTCGTCTATTACATTTCTCCGCAACTTTGGGCGTGGAAAGAAAACCGTGTGAAAACCATCAAAAAATATGTGGACGAAATGCTCGTGATTCTTCCGTTTGAAAAAGATTTTTACAAAAAACATACTATTGATGCTCATTTTGTGGGACACCCGCTTTTAGATGCGATTTCGGATTTAAAGGAAATTAACGTTGTTGATTTTAAAAAAGAATTTCATCTGAACGATAAAGAAATCATCGCATTACTTCCCGGTTCACGAAAGCAGGAAGTGGAAAAAATGCTGGAAATGATGCTTTCCGTTCGTCCTTATTTTAAGGAATATCAGTTTGTCATTGCCGGAGCGCCGAGTCTTCCGAAAGGTTTTTACGAAAAATATGTGGACGAAAATGTGCATTTCGTTTCCAACAGAACGTACGATTTGCTGAGATGTTCCAAAGCCGCTTTGGTTACTTCCGGAACGGCAACATTGGAAACCGCACTTTTGAATATTCCCGAAGTGGTGTGTTATAAAGGAAGCAAAATTTCCTACGAAATCGGAAAAAGATTAATCGGAAAAAACATCAAATACATTTCTCTGGTCAATCTGATTATGGATAAAGAGGTTGTAAAAGAATTGATTCAGAAGGAATTAAATACAAAAAATATCGTTCACGAACTGAATTTGGTTTTAAACGAAAACCGAAACCGCATTTTAAACGATTATGCAGAACTCCGTAAAAAACTCGGTGGAAAGGGAGCGAGTGAGAAGGCGGCGGAGATTATTGTTGAAATTTGAAAAAGCTCTCAGGCTGTGTTCAGAAATCTTTATGTCAAAATATTAGGATTACTATACATAAAAACGGGCTGAATATTCAGCCCGTTTTTACTTATATCAAAAACTTATTTCTTGATTACTTTATAAGAACTTGTTCCTTTTGATGTAATAACCTTTGCAATATATACTCCTTTCACAAGTTTCGATACATCTAAGTTTTCGGATTTTGCTGTTAGTGCAAGATTTCCATTCATTCCGTATAGTTCTACAGATTTCAGGGTTTCATTTTTTGATAAACGAATATTCAGAATGTCTTTCACGGGATTCGGGAAGATGGTTGCTTTTTCCGTCTGATAATCGGTAACAGCAAGCGTTTCTTCCGGTGTGAAACCTGAAAAATCTATCGTATTGGTGCTTTGAGCTCTGTTTTCATAAGCATTTGAAGATTGTTTGTCGAGAGGAGCATACAGTTCCATGCTTGACTGAAGCATTTTTTCTTCATAAAGAGCCGTCATTTCTTCCTGATTCATTCCCGAACGGTAGAAAAACCAGTTGCGGTAACTGATGTCGGAAGGTCCTTCATTACTGTGAAGTGCAAAAATTTTCGCTTCCATTTTTTCATCTACGCTTCCCTGTAAAGCTCCGTCGATATAAAGAAAAGATTTTCCTCTTGCGTAATAATGTGTGAGGGCAACTCTGTGCCAACCGTTATCATTCACCACTGCCGAACTTGTTACCGTAGTTCCCGTCGGAGAAGTATAAACGATGTTGCCATTAGCATTAATGACTAAATTTCCGTCTGATGCAGTCGTCGTGAAATTCATAATTTTTCCCGATCCTGTCGTTTTGAAATCAAATACCGTTGTGAACGGATGAACGCCGTTATCCGGTGTGAATTTCAGTTCTCCTGCATTGGATACTGCGGGTTTTACATAAGTCGAATTGGTATAAACGGGTCTTGTTTTTCCGGCTTGAAGCGCATCGAAAACTGACGGCACGAATGTATAGAATATTTCGGTGTGCCCTGCGGAATTCGGGTGGAGAACATCTGTGCCGTTCTGATAGCCTGACGGCCATTTCCCGAAACCATCATCCACCGCTCCTAAAGAATTAATACTCGGAACTTCCCATTCGTGCATCAGCAGATTCATTTGCTTAACAAAATTGTAATCTGTTTCATTAAAATCTCCTCTTCCGTAATTATTCACCACAACCGGAATTTTCCCCGCCGTTTTTGCTTTGTCGATTAAAAGTAAAAGACCGTTTTTATAAGAATCAAAAGCAGTCTGTCCGGATTCGTGAACGCCCTCATTTCCCAAAGCCAGCCCGAAAACTACATACGAACTGCAATCTCCGATTAAATCGCTTTCAAACCGGTTCATCACTTTCGTAGTGTTATCACCGGGAACGGCAACATTAGACCTGAAAAATGCAGGGCTTCCGTTGGCTGCTCTCTGTTGTAAAAGTTCATTAAACTGATAAGCATATCCCTGAAGATTGTCCGCTCCCGTTCCATACATTACAGACGAACCCATAAATGAAATTTTCAGCGGAGATACATCCTGACAACTCACGCTGTAAGTATAATTTTGCAGGTCAAGCCGCACGATGAATTTCCCGTAAGTCTGTCGGATGTCTTCATAAGCTACTCCGTAAGCATTTCCTTCAGATTCGGAGATGATGGAATTATTAGTTGTTCCCGTTACTTTTTTGTAAACAAAGCTCCAGCCTCCGTTTGCTCTGAAAATAAATCGCGGCGTTGTATCGGTGTTGACTACATCCATATCAAGAGCGGCTTCCCAAACTCCGTTTCCTTTATAATCCAGCGGAAGTTCTCCGCTCCACGCACCTTGAATCGTGCTTCCTACCAAGCCCCAACTAAAGCTGGTAACCGTATAAGTGTTATTGTTAAGGTTAACGAAAATCCTCACCGGTCCTGTAACCGAAGACGTAATTTCCGAACCATTCAATTCCAAAGTTCCGGCACTTCCGCCATACGTTTCCGCAGATGCATCTTGGGAAGTATAGAATTTAAAAGTTCCGTTTTCTGACAGAGAAGTATAAATTTCAAACTGATTCGTTACCAGTCCGGAATTTCCGTTGATATGGTGCAAAGGAATTGCAGCTGCAGGATTATCGCCGTTTTCCGTTCCGCTTCCGCTGAGATACAGAGCTGTAATCTGATTGGAAATCGCAATCACTTTGCTTCCGCTGATTTCAGGTTTCTGAACGCTTGTCGCCGTAACTGTAATCGTCCCATTTTTCTTCGGAACTAAAAGTCCTGTTGCGCTGATACTTGCCACAGTTTCATCACTGATGCTCCAAGTAACGCTTTTGTTTGTTGCGTTTGCAGGAAGCACTTCGGCGGTCATTTGGGAAGATGCTCCCGAAACCGAAATATCATTCCCCGAAACGGAAACAGATGCTACATCAACAACTGATGAAGCTGCATATTCCTCAATTTTGATAATATTAATGTAGCCGTATTTTTGGGTATCAGTCTGCGTAAAAGCAAGATTAAAAATAATTTTGCCATTTGCGTCAGGAGACATCGGTTCAGAAACGAACACATTATTATCCGATATAGCCGGGGAAGATGCAATCGTGGCATTTACTGTAGCTGCTCCAACCAATGAAAACACGGAAGTTCTCGAATCACTGGCAGGGCGGGATGCCAGAAGATAAAATTTATATTGCTTCCCCGCATCAAATCCGCTGAATTCTATCTGCCCTGTCGGATTATTGTCTGAATTTGACACATAAAAATAATCTGAAAACGCTCTGAGAACCGCCAAATCAGGATAGGTAACTGTTGTCCATGATGATGGCCCGTATTGGCTTCCCGTATTCAGCACCATATTGTCCGTAACTCTGTAGCTTAATCCTGATGAGCCTCCGTTGCTGTTGATAAGCGGAGAAGCAGTTGCAGAAACAGTAGCGGAAGTGATATTGTTCCAGTTGTTTCCGTTGGCATCAGGATTCGCAGTTGCACCACCGACACCATTGCTTGTTCCCGGGTTTGCAGGCCCGAAATCCATGTATATTTTCTGTGAAAGCGTCTGCGAAAAACAGAACATCACACAGAAAAACATTGTAAAAATTGATAGATATTTTTTCATTACAGAATTTTTTGAAAACATCCAAAGTTAAAATAAATTTATTGTCTCACAATGGGATAATAAAATTTATTTTTAAAACTTTTTCCTTTTTAGTATAAAAGCAGATAACAACTCCGATATTAATAAATAATTCGTAATTTCGCCATCAGAAATTAAAGGGGTGCCGTAAAAAGCTGAGATTATACCCAATGAACCTTGGAACAGGTAATGCTGTTTAGGGAAATTAAAAATGTAAACATTTTTAATGTATCAATTTGAAAATGTAACAATGTAACAATCTTTGTTCGTTGGAGAAGTTTTTAGATTTTCAATATTCCAAATTGATACATTGTTAAATTGTTACATTAACCATAATCACCCCTTTTATTCAATTAATTTTTTAACTAAAAATTTAAAAGAATGAAAGGATTTGTTTTTTTAGGACTTTGCGTAAGTCCGCTCTATTGGTCGCAGAATATTCTGCAGGATTCCGTGAAAACTCAGGAAATTGAAGCCATAACTTTTACCCGAAGGCTTCCGGTTGCCAAAGAAATCATTAATGTTGAGAAAGATTTAGACCACAAAAATCTCGGTCAGGAGTTGCCTATTCTGCTGAAAAATCAGACTTCGGTGGTTTCCACTTCCGATGCGGGAAACGGTGTCGGATATTCGTCATTCAGGATTCGCGGTGTCGGCGGAAATTCCATTAATGTAATGCTGAACGGTGTTCCGTACAACGATTCCGAAAGTCAGGGAACATTTTTCGTAAATGTAACCGATATCGCAAGCTCGGCTTCGCAGATTGTGATTCAGCGAGGAGTCGGGACTTCTTCCAACGGAGTTTCCGCATTCGGAGCGAGTGTAAATATTCTCTCGAAAGACCCCGATAAGGAATTTTATGTAAAAACCGACGACAGCTACGGCTCATTTAATACTTACAAATATTCAGCAGAAATCGGAAGCGGAAAATTCTGGAAAGACCGGCTTTCATTGATGGGACGCTACACGAAAATCCATTCCGACGGCTATATCGACCGTGCTTTTTCAGATTTGGATTCGTATAATTTTTCGGCACTTTTTGAAGAAAATAAAACAAAAATCCGTCTCCTTGCTTTCGGTGGAAAAGAAAAAACCTACCAAGCATGGAACGGGATTGACAAGGAAACATGGAAAACCGACCCGAAATTCAATTATTCGGGAGCGATTTACGATGAAAATTGGGAAAATATCGTGGATTTTTATAAAAACGAAACCGATAATTACCGTCAGAACCATTTTCAGGTTTTATGGAATCAGAATTTTAATGAAAAATGGAATCTCGAAACCACGCTTCATTACACCATAGGAAAAGGTTTTTACGAAAATTACAAACAGGACGCAAAATATTCAAAATACAACTTACCGAATCTTTTAGTTGAAGGAAACGAAATCACAAGAACCGATTTCATCAGAAAAAAATGGCTGGATAACGATTTTTACGGAGTTGTTTCCAATCTTTACGGGAAATTTGAAAATTGGGATTTGAACTTCGGAGCAGTTGCCAATCAGTATTACGGAAGGCATTACGGAAACGTATCGGACGTTTTTCGCCCTGAAATTTACGAACACGAATATTACAGAAACAATTCATTGAAAAATGAAATTTCCGGTTTTGCAAAAGCGGTTTACAGACTTCATCATTTTGAATTTTTCGGAGATTTACAATTAAGAAACATTGATTATACGGCAAAAATTGTTCAGCAAGGCGATGATGAAAGCGTGAATATGGAAAAAAACTGGCTGTTTTTCAATCCGAAAGCAGGAATCAGCTATAAAATTCCTGCCGGAAAAATTTTCCTTTCCTACGCAAACGCCCACCGTGAACCGAACCGCGATGACCTTTTTGCCAATCCCGAAGCGAAAGCAGAAATGCTTCACGATTTTGAAGCCGGAATCGAAAAATCTTTCGGGAACATTCAGTTTTCTGCCAATGCGTATTATATGAATTATAAAAACCAGCTCGTTCTGACGGGAGAAATCAATAATGTTGGGGCTTTTGTCCGTGCCAATTCTGGAAAAAGCTATCGTCTTGGGGTGGAGCTTTCGGCTCTTGCTCCTGTTTCAAAAAAAATTCAGCTTAGCGGAAATATGACTTTAAGCCAAAACAGAAATATCAATTATAAAACAGAATCACAAAATTCCGTTCAAAATCTCGGAAACACACCAACTTCGTTTTCCCCTGATTTTATAGGGAATCTGATGATTTTATTCAAACCAACCGAAAATTTTAGTTTAGGTTTACAGAATCAATATGCAGGAGAACAGTATTTGGACAACACGAATAACGATGCTCTGAAACTTCCGGCATATTACCTTGCGGATTTCAACGCACAATATTCTTTACAATTCAAAAAAACAGATGTAGATTTTAAATTTCTGCTGAATAATATTTTCGATAAAAAATATGTGAACAACGGCTTTGTATATGATGAAAGTCCTTACTATTACGCTCAGGCAGGGATTAATTTCCTGTTCGGAGTTACGCTGAAGTTCAGATAGCGATTCCAAAAAACACCAAATGAGGAAAGGAGTTGTCGAAAGACGCTCCTTTTTCTGTTTTCTATCACGCAGAAAAACAGTAAATTTGCCGGTGATTATGAATATTCCCGTTCACATTCTGAACTTTCTGCAAAACCGTCAAGAGCCGGTGGTTTCCGGATTCGGCGAATTCCGGCTGAAAACCTCCGGCGCAACTCTGAATGAGGAAGGAACGCTCCTGCCACCTGCAAAAGAAGTTGAATTCATTCCTGATTTCGGAGTGAAAGATTCGGCGTTTATTTCCTATCTCGCCGATACAGAAAAAATTTCAGTGTTTGAAGCCGAACTCGAGCTGAAAAAGCTCACCAATCAGTGGAAAAACCAGCTCGAAAATCAGTATGAAACAGAGATTCCCGGAATCGGAATCGTAAAAAACCTCGACGGAACACTGAATTTCAAAGGAATAAGGATAGAAGATTACGGTTTGGAAGAAATTTCACTTTCCGAAATCAAGCGGAGTTATTCCGGAAATATTCACGAAGAAGAACCGGATGAAAAGGAAACTTACCGTTTCAACAATTCCATTCTCTGGATTTTCCTGATTGCCGTTCCGGTCGCAGGTTTGGCGTATTTAGGGATTACACGGCAGGAAAAAATTTTCGGTAAAAAATCTTTTGAGAACATTTCCGTGAAGACGTCTACCAAACGGATTACCGAAACCCCGAAACAGGATTCCGCAAAAGCTCCTGTGGAATCACTGAAAACCGATTCTCTTCACACGAAAATTACCCGGTAGTAGTTTTAAACAAAAATTTAAAGTAAAAATGCAAACCAAAAAAGCCTCCGAATCATTAACCATAATGACCAATATCGTTCTGCCGAACGAAACCAACTCACTCCGCAATCTTTTCGGCGGCGAACTGCTGTCGAGAATGGATAGAGCAGCTTCCATTTCTGCAACAAGACATTGCGAACGGCGTGTGGTAACGGCTTCTGTGAACCACGTATCCTTTAATCACCCCATTCCCGAAGGTGGGATTGTGGTTTTGGAATCCAAAGTTTCGCGTGCTTTCAATTCATCAATGGAAATCTATGTCGATGTCTGGCTTGACGACCCGATTAACCAGACGAAAATCCATACCAACGAAGGAATTTACACGTTTGTTGCCGTTGATGAGTTTAATAAACCCGTTCCGATTCCGCCGATGCTACCCGAAACAGACGAAGAAAAAGAGCGTTTTGAAGCCGCCCTCAGAAGAAAAGAATTGTCATTGATTCTCTCCGGAAGAATGAAACCTTCGGAATCTGTGGAACTGAAAAAATTATTCAGTGAATAGATACGAGTTGCGGGATTCGAGATGCGAGTTTATATTTGTTTATAAAATGACCATTCCACCCCGAATCTCGTATCTCGTACCCCGAATCTCGTAACCCGCACCCCGTATCTCGTATCTCGAATAAAAATGAAAATCCTACAGCTCGATAAAAATCATCCGTTAATTTCAGAACAGCTTACTGCCAACGGCTTTACTGTGGATGAAGACCACACTTCCACTTACGACGAAGTTTTGCGGAAAATCGGTGATTATGACGGCATTGTCATCCGAAGCAGAATTCCTTTGGATAAAAATTTTCTGGAACAATCAGCTCATTTGAAATTCATTGCAAGAGTGGGCGCAGGAATGGAAAATATCGATTGTGAAACCTCAAAAAAACTCAACATCGAACTCATCAATTCTCCGGAAGGCAACCGTGATTCCGTGGCGGAACACGTTGTCGGAATGCTACTGATTCTGATGAACCGCCTGTTTATCGCCTCTCAGGAAGTGAAAAATGGTATTTGGAAGCGAGAAGAAAATCGAGGCGACGAATTACTTGGGAAAACTTTCGGAATTATCGGTTACGGTAATATGGGAAAAGCTGTTGCCAAAAGACTTTCCGGTTTTGGATGCGAAGTGATTTTCCATGATATACTCCCTCATCTTTCGGATGAATATGCAAAACAGGTTTCTTTAGAAGAACTGAAAGAACATGCCGACATCCTCAGCCTGCACATTCCGATTACACCTGAAACACATTATCTGATTGATGAAAAATTCATTTCAGAAATGAAGAAAGACTTTTATTTCATCAATACCGCAAGGGGGAAAAATGTAAAAACTAAAGATTTAGTCGATGCTTTGAAGTCCGGAAAAGTAAAAGGAGCCGGATTAGATGTTCTGGAATATGAGAAATCTTCTTTTGAAAATCTGGATGCTTCGACTTCGCTCAGCATGACAGAACGGGAAGATTTGGAATTCCTCCTCAGTTCCGAAAAAGTAATTGTTACTCCGCACATCGGAGGCTGGACGATTCAGAGCAAGGAAAAGCTGGCGCAGTTTGTTGTGGATAAAATTTTACAGAAGTACATTGGTCAATAAAAATTTCAGCAAAACAATCGTCTTTCTGTTGATTGCAGAGGTCTTCGTATAATTCAAAAGCAATCATTCTTTTCCGATAATCGGCTTTGGAAAAATTAGAAGCCTGAGCTGTTTATCAACAAAGAACGCAAACAGATTTGTGGATGAAAAAATTCCAAAATTTCCTTACCTTTATTCCGCCAAACGAATAGCAAAAATGCGTCAAAATTTTGAAGCGTTTTTTTTGTTGCAAACTTTTTATATATTTGTGTTATAAAATTTCGGAAAAATGCCAACTACATTAAACGATTCCCAATTAGAAGTCCTGAAAGTGCTGACACACTTGAAAGACGAGAGCGATGTGGCAGAAATAAAATCCCTGCTTTTGGCATATCTTTCGGAGAAAGTGGTAAAGATTGCCGATTCGGTTTCCGACGAAAAACAATACACGCAAGCCGTTTTTGAAAAATGGAAACAAGGGCATTTCCGCAAAACCGCAAAATAAATGACGGCGGTTTTAGATTGTAATATCTTGGTAACTTGTCTTACCTCTCGTTCCCAGTTTCACATTATTTTTCAATCGCTGGTTTCGGAAAGATTTAATCTTGCCGTAACTTCCGAAATTCTTTTGGAATACGAAGAAATCATTACCGAAAAATACGGAAAATCTACCGCAAATGCTTTTATGGCACTACTTTCCGAACTTCCAAATGTTCAGTTTATCAATACTTATTATCAGTGGAATTTGATTTTCGCAGATGCAGACGACAACAAATATTGCGATTGCGCAATTGCATCTAATGCAGATTTCTTGGTAACGGAAGACAAACATTTCAAAATTCTGAAAAATATTCCTTTTCCCTATCTCAGAATTTATACGACTGAAGAATTTGTAAAAATTTTGGAAAACAGATAATCAAAATTTCCTTACATTTATCCCGCCAAACAAAAAGCAAAAATGCGCCAAAAAATTACAACCCAAAACCCTGATTTTCAAAATTTTAAATTTGATACTCATTCGGAAAATTATTTTTTTGAAAAAGACGGTTTGCAACTGAAAACCAATTATTCCGAAACAGATGTTTCCGAAATTGCGAAAAATTCAGCGGCAGGAATTGCGCCGTTTTTGCGAGGACCTTATTCCACAATGTATGTTCAGAAACCTTGGACAATCCGCCAATACGCAGGATTTTCCACAGCCGAAGAATCCAATGCGTTTTACCGCAGAAATCTTGCAGCCGGACAGAAAGGACTTTCCGTAGCGTTTGATTTGGCAACGCATCGCGGATATGATTCCAACCACCCTCGTGTTGTCGGCGATGTCGGAAAAGCGGGTGTAGCGATTGATTCTGTGGAAGATATGAAGATTTTGTTTGACCAAATTCCGCTTGATGAAATCTCGGTTTCTATGACGATGAACGGAGCGGTTTTGCCGATTTTGGCGTTTTATATCGTTGCTGCGGAAGAACAGGGCGTTTCGCAAAATCAACTTTCGGGAACGATTCAGAACGATATTCTGAAAGAATTTATGGTTCGGAACACTTACATTTATCCGCCGAAACCGTCAATGAAAATCATCGCCGATATTTTTGAATACACTTCTAAAAATATCCCGAAATTCAATTCCATTTCCATTTCGGGTTATCATATGCAGGAAGCGGGAGCAACGCCCGTTTTGGAGATGGCTTACACCCTTGCAGACGGCTTGGAATATGTGCGGACAGGCATAAAAGCAGGAATGAATATTGACGATTTCGCTCCGAGATTATCCTTTTTCTGGGCAATCGGAATGAATCATTTTATGGAAATTGCCAAAATGCGCGCGGCACGTTATATCTGGGCGAATCTTTTAACCCAATTCAATCCGCAGAATCCGAAATCATTGGCACTCAGAACACATTCGCAAACTTCGGGTTGGAGTTTGACCGAGCAGGAACCATTTAACAATATCACAAGAACGGCGATTGAAGCCTTGTCTTCCGCTTTGGGTGGAACGCAGTCTTTGCACACGAACGCTTTGGACGAAGCAATTGCGCTTCCTACCGATTATTCGGCAAAAATTGCGAGAAATACGCAGATTATTTTGCAGCAGGAATCGGGAATTTGCGATGTGGTTGACCCGATGGGCGGAAGTTTTTTGGTGGAATCTCTCACGCAGCAAATGATTGACAAAGCAATGGAATACATTGACGAAGTAGAAAAAGAAGGCGGAATGACCAAAGCCATTGAAGCCGGAATCCCGAAAATGAGAATTGAAGAAGCGGCAGCGATTAAACAGGCGAAAATTGACAGCGGAGAAGAATTTATCATCGGTGTCAATTCCTTCAAATCAGAATTAAAACAGCCGGAAATCGAAATCCTCGCCATCGACAATACCGAAGTGAGAAGAAAACAAATCGAAAGGCTGGAAAAAATAAAATCCGAACGAAAGACCGAGGCGGTCAGCCAAATTTTAGATAAAATTAGAGAATGTGCTAAATCTGGAAACGGAAATCTTTTGGCATTGTGCATCGAAGCTGCTAGAAGACGTGTAACTCTGGGCGAAATGAGCGATGCGATGGAGGAAAGTTTCGGGCGGTACAGAGCCAATATTAAAACCATTTCAGGAGTTTACGCTATGAATGCAACGAAAAACGAATATTTTGAAAAAGCCGTGAATCTCGCCCAAAAATTTGAAGACGAAGAAGGAAGAAGACCGCGAATTATGGTCGCCAAAATGGGACAGGACGGTCACGACAGAGGTGCAAAAGTCGTGGCAACCGCTTTTGCCGATATGGGATTTGATGTGGACGTTGCGCCGCTGTTCCAAACGCCGGAAGAAGTCGCAAAACAAGCGGTGGAAAACGACATTCACGTTTTGGGTGTTTCTTCGCTTGCGGCGGGACACAACACGCTCGTTCCGCAAGTGGTGGAAGAACTGAAAAAACTCGGTGCAGACGATATTGTTATTGTTGTCGGCGGCGTGATTCCTCAGCAGGATTATGATTTTCTTTTCCAAAACGGTGCGGATTTCATCTTCGGTCCCGGAACGAATCTGCCAAAATGTGCGGTGGAGGTTTTGGAGAAGCTACTGTAATAAAAAGAGAGAACTTTATGTTTGTGATTCACCTGCTTAAATCCTTAAAATTTTTCTAAATACACGACAAAAATTTATTAACCCCAAAAGGAATCTCCTGATTTTCAATTTTTGTCGTGTACTAATTCAATAAAATTTTTTACAAGATAAATATTGCCGGTATTAAAGACAAATATGTACGGATTATTGATAATATCAATATTCGGCACCCTTGTTTTAGTGCCAAATCTTAGTTTTGTTGGACTAATTTAAAAAAATAAAAATATGAAACCAATGAAACATTTATGGATAGCGGCAATTGTATTGCTGCTGACCTTTGCTTTTTCCTGCAACTCTTCTTCTGATGATGATTCTGAAACTCAGCTGCCCGCTTTGAGGGAATCAAGCAGTGGAGACCTTATTGAAATTACCAATACCACAGCCGTTTTCAAAAGCACTATCAGCAGTGATGGAGGCAGCCCGATAACACAAAGAGGAGTGGTTTGGAACACTGCTGAAAACCCGACTACGGCAAACAATAAAACCACAGACGGAAGCGGAACAGGCAATTTTACCAGCAATATTACCGGGCTGATTCCAAATACAAAGTATTATTTGCGTGCTTATGCTATCAACTCAAACGGAATTACATACGGAAACCAGTTGAACTTTAACACGACAAGCGTGCCAAAAAAATTTGATATAACGCTGGAAGCAGTGCATACAGACACCATTGATACGCCTGGCTATCAAACTTGTGTGATATTTGGTGTTGCAAAAATCCCGACAGAATCTAATGCTAAATCATACTCTGTTAAAGCTATGAACACCGGCATCAGCTTTATAGACGGCAAGATTTGGAATTTTGATGCAGATGACCCGAATCCCCCGGGAAAATTTATCGGTTATGGGCTTCCGCGCGGGAAATTAAGCAACAGTATATATCCTATGGCAATTACTACATTGAGAAGCGGCTCAGGACCTATATCTTCTGAACCACACGACCCAACTATCCCATTAGCAGGGAAGGTGGAAGTTACGATAAATTATTAAAAAGTTTTAGAGCCTGTGATAAGTTTGCAAATAAATACCCGATAGCTTTAAACTATCGGGTGTTTTGTGTAAAATTCCTTTTGTATTCTAAGGGTGTTATTCCTGTAAATTTCTTAAAGGCGTTGTTAAAAGTCGTTTTGGAGTTGAAGCCTGCCTCCAAACCAATAGCAACCAATGTATAATTTTGAAAATCAGGATTTTCAAGATAACTTTTAGCTTCTTCTACCCGAAGTTCATTTACATAATCTGAAAAATTTTTCCCCAATTCGGCATTGATAATCCTGGACAAATGGCTTTTGCTGATGTTTATTTTTTCCGCAACTAATTCCAAAGACAAATTGCTGTCAAGATAATTTTTGTCCTGTTTGATGAATTTTTCAAACACTGCGATATTTTTATTTTGAGTATAATCAATTTCAATTTCGGGATTACTTTTCGAAAATTCCCGTATTTTTTTCTGCTCCTCAAAAACCCCGAAATGATAAAGTCCAACGTGTCCCAAAATATAAATGGTAAGCGACAAACCTACCCATAAAGCATAGAAAAGCACAAGAGAAGTATCTAACTTATATTGAAATTCGTAATAAAGAGGAACAACCCAGTAAACACAAAGACAGAAAAGTATGATAGTGATGATTTTCAGCCATTTCAACTGCGGTTTGGGAAATCCGGTTTTGCCCGTAAAAGGCTTTCCGTCTGCTTTTAAAATCAGCCGGTAAGAGGCAAAAATTAAAATAAATGAATAGAAAACATTGAATGTTTCCATACCAATGCGGAAATTATTAAAATAAACTACGTGAGAATTATTAAACCAACCAACAGCAAAACCTATTTTCTCAAAAACAGACTCAGTAAAAGCATTAAAAAAGGGTATAAACAAAAGATAATCGGATTTTGACACTTTTCTGTTCTGATTGAGAAATGATTTGACATAAAGGTAAAACAAAACCAAAAACACCGATGAAAACGGAATGTAAAAAATCTGAAAATAACTATAATTCGTCAATATGCCGGAAGCAAACAGATAATTCTGAATAATATTGTAGGAGAATGTAAGTATGAGCATTCCCAAAAAGAAGTTGCTTGAACTCTTATACTTTTTGGAAAAGAAAGCAAAACCAGAGAAAAAAACTCCCTGAACCGCTCCGAGAAGCATAATGATTTGTATTACGGATATTGCCATAAAAGCAAATTTTATAAACTCATAAATTCAATCGGTAAAAATAATAAGTTTCCGCATAAAAACAATCAAATAGAGTGAAACTCACAAAACCACAAAAAGGTTTCTTTTTTTCGTATATTAGAAATGAATATTCGCAATTAGGAAGCGGTTTGTTTGTCATTCCGCAGGAATCTAAATTGCCGAAAATAAAATTGTTAAGATTCCTACGGAAAGACAAAGTGACTGTTGAATTTTAACGCTATGATTAAAAACAAGCATTCAAAAAATATAATATTTTAGGGTTGTAATCACAAAATATTATAATATTTTGGGGCTGTAATCTCAATTTATTATATTTGCAATGTGATAAAGCGGGAACTCAATAGCAATATTCAGCAGGATTGGGACAATCGGAAAGCGATTGTAATTATCGGAGCAAGACAGGTGGGAAAAACTACGCTGATTTCCAATCTCGTGGAAAACAAAAACACATTGTTTCTGAGCGGAGACAATCCGCAAACCCGATTGAATTTCGCCAATGCCGATTTTAATTTTCTTAAAAACACCGTAGAAAATCACGATGTCATCGTGATTGACGAAGCACAGCGTATTGAAAATATCGGGATAAGCGTAAAAATGCTTATTGATGCCAAATTAGATAAACAATTTATCCTTACAGGTTCGAGTTCATTGGAATTGGGCGACACGCTGAACGAACCATTGACAGGCAGAAAATGGGTACATCTTATGTTTCCTTTGAGTTGGAAAGAAGTTCGGGAGCATTACGGATTTGCAGAAGCGACCAGTCGGCTGGAAGAGTTTCTACTGTACGGAATGTATCCCGAAGTGGTTACAGAAAGCCGAAAACAGAAAATTTTACTGCAACTTTCGGGGAGTTATCTTTATAAAGATATTCTGGAACTCGTCAATATCAAAAAGCCCGATTTGCTTCTGAAATTGCTGAATGCTTTGGCATTGCAAGTAGGGAACGAGGTTTCGTATAACGAACTTTCAAAGATTCTGGCGGTGGACAGAATGACGGTTGTCAATTATATCGACCTGCTGGAAAAAGCGTTTGTCATCTTCCGGCTCTATCCGTTTTCGACCAATCAGCGAAACGAAATCACTTCAAAACCAAAGATTTATTTTTATGACAACGGAATCCGAAACGCCGTTATCGGACAGTTTAATCCACTGAAAAACCGACAGGATACAGGTGCTTTGTTTGAAAATTTCATCATCAGCGAAAAGATAAAACGCCTTTCCTACGACGGTTTTTACGGAAAAACTCATTTTTGGAGAAATACGCAGAAAGCGGAAATCGACTTTTTGGAAATCATCGAAGACGAAATTTCGGTCTATGAAATAAAATACAGCCCGAAAAAGAAAGTGATTTTTACCAAATCCTTTACCGAAAAATACAATCCCGTGAAGCAGACGGTTATCAATAAAGATAATTTCTGGGAGTATTTGTAAGTGAACATTACCCCGAAAAGGTTTCTTTTTTCGTATATTTATTTTATGAAACTAAATTTTACATTAAAAGAACTCCGCCTCAGAGAAACTTTTTCCATTGCCTACGGAAATTACGACCAGCGAAATTCTCTTTTGGTTTCGCTTTCGTATCTTGATAAAACGGGATTCGGGGAATGTGTGGAAATCAATTATTATGGAATCAATTTGCAGGATTTTGTTTTAAAATTAAAAGAAATTCAGTCTGAAATTGAAAATCATTCCATTGTTTCTCCGCAGGATTTTTTTTCTTTTTTAAATACTAAAAATCTCCACCCGTTTTTGCTTTCGGCGTTGGATTGTGCCTATTGGGATTTGTTCGGAAAACTGGAAAATAAAAATTTTGCAGAACTCAATCATTTGCAAACGAAAAATTTAGTTGAAAGTTCGTTCACGATTTCTATCGCTGATGTTGATGAACAAATCCGAAAAATGGAACAAAGCAGTTGGAACAAATTCAAAGTAAAATGCAACGGTTTTAATAAAGAAAATTTCCGGAAATTAATCCAAACCGAAATTCCGGTTTCTTTGGATGCTAATGCGAGTTTTACAGAAGAAGACTGCGTTTGGATTCAGGAAAATGTGCAGTCGAAAAATATTCTCTACTTTGAACAGCCTTTGGAAATCGGGAATTATCAGGTTTTAAATAAAAATGGTTTTGCCAATTTTATGGCAGATGAAGATTTGCAGGATATTTCGTATTTGGAAAAATTACAACCTCATTATCAAAGCATTAACATCAAATTAATGAAATGCGGAGGACTCACTCCTGCGCTGGAACTCATTGCAAAAGCAAAGCAGATGAACTACAAAATTATGCTCGGCTGTATGACGGAATCTTCCGTAGGAATTTCCGCAGGCTGCGCATTGGCAGGTTTGCTGGATTTTGCAGATTTGGACGGAGCCAACCTCATTTCCAACGACTTTGCAAAAGGAAGTTTCGTAGAAAACGGAAAAATCATCCTCTCCGAAAAAGCAGGTTTGGGGATTTCTTTGGTTTAAATTATTTCTTCACAGAAACCACATAATCATACACCAGCTGATGCTGTTCGTCAGTCAATTTTGCTTTCGGAGCCATGGCATTCATGATTCCGACCCATTCCACAGAAGTAAATTTTGTCGGGTCATACAAATCATGACATTTTCCGCAGGAATTTTCGTAAATCGTTTTTCCCTGAGCCAGCATTTCTTCTGTAATTACACTTGTTTCCGCAACAGGAACAGCTTTTGGACTGCATGATGTGAAAAGTACAACAGCAAAAGCAGACAGAACAATAACTCTTTTCATTTTTATCAGATTAGGTTCTGAACAAAAATAAAGAATTTATTTAACTCCAAACTTAGAACCTTAAACTTTAAACAAAAAATCAGTATTTTTGAAATGATGAAATTTTCAACCGAAGAACTGCTGAACGGAATCCGCTCCGGAGACAAAAGACTGCTGTCCAAAGCCATCACACTGATTGAAAGCAAAAAGCCTGAACACCGCGAACAGGCGGAAGAACTGCTGAAACTCGTGATGCCTTACAGCGGTAATTCTGTGCGAGTCGGGATTACGGGAGTTCCGGGAGCAGGAAAATCAACGTTCATCGAAAGTTTCGGACGAATCGCCATTCAGAAAGGGAAAAAAGTGGCTGTTCTGGCTATTGACCCAAGCTCATCACTGAATAAAGGCTCTATTTTAGGCGACAAAACCAGAATGGAAGAACTGGCGAAAGAAGAAAACGCTTTTATCCGCCCTTCCCCGAGTTCGGGATTTCTCGGCGGAGTTGCCAATACGACTTTTGAAACCATGCTTTTGTGCGAAGCAGCCGGCTATGATTATATCCTTATCGAAACCGTCGGAGTAGGGCAGAGCGAGGTTTTGGTTGCCGATATTTCGGATGTTTTTCTGTTTATAAAAATCATCGGCGGAGGAGATGAGCTTCAGGGAATCAAACGCGGAATTATGGAAATGGTCGATATTATTTTCATTAATAAAGTGGAGGAAGACAATCTCCAGAAAGCCAAAAATACCAAACTCGAACTGAAACGGGCATTGCATTTTATTCCGCCAAAGGAAAAAGACTGGACGATTCCCGTTCTGCTCGGCTCAGCTTTGAAAAATACGGGATTGGATGAAGTTTACGATACTATTTCGGATTTCATCAATTTGAAAAAGAAGTCGGGGAGATTTAGAGAAGTGAGAAAACAGCAGGCGGAAAAACGCTTTGATTACTGGGTTCAGGAATATATTTTACAGAAAACCCGAAGCAGTTCCGCAGATATTTCTTATGATGAATTCAAAAAAAATGCTTCCGAACAGAAATCCAATCCGAGTTCGGAAGCAAAGAAATTTGTAGACCGTTTATTTTCCTGATGTAGGATTTTTGGTTTCCGTAACATAGCCGTCGTACGAAATCGCCTGCCTGTCGTTGCTGTTGATGGAAACAAAGGCTTTTCCTCCCGGGAAAACCTCCAGAAACAGTTGCTGTACGCGGCTCACATCACCAAAAGTAAAAATCCACACACTTTTTTTGTTATTACTTTTAGAGGTATCTATTCGGAATTTTTCTGAAGTAAAATCATAAGAACTGCCTTTCGGGTCCATGCTTGCGGTATACATTCTTCCGAAATACGGCAGGCGTACACTTACTTTTTCGGGACTTACCTCCATCGTGTAGCCGGAATCGAGATTCAAAACCCGTGAAGCACCGCCTCCGGAAGGGAAAGTGGTGTTGAGGACATTAATAACATCCATATTAGAAGGATTGGCGCGCTCTGCAACGAAAGTAAAAGTTCCGCTTTCCAGAAGTGCTTTGGTCTGGGTTGGTTCCTGATATATTTTATTGCTGCTGCAGGAAGAAAAAACGAACAGCAGGACAGTGAAAATGCTTAATGAAATTATCTTTTTCATGATGGTTCTTTTTTATAGTTTGAAAGTTATCAAAATTTATGCAAATGTGTGTCTAAAGTTTTGTTAAATTTGAGCCAACATTGGAATAATAATTGTTAACTCATTTTCACAAATAAATATCTGAACTATGAAATTATACAAAATTTTGGGAGTTGGAGCGGTATCGGCACTATTGTTTGCATGTACCACCAATCCTATCACAGGAAGGAAATCTATACAGATTGCCAACAATCAGGAACTTTCAACGATGGCTGTACAGCAGTATAAGCAGACCCTTACCCAATCAAAAGTGGTTACCGGAACTTCGCAGGCAACATCCGTAAAAAATGTGGGATTAAGAATTAAAAATGCCGCAGAAAATTATTACAAAAATATCGGAAGAACCTCGGATTTAGCAAACTATCAGTGGGAATTCAATCTTATTGATGATGCGCAGGTGAACGCATGGTGTATGCCGGGCGGGAAAGTTGCGGTTTACACAGGAATTCTACCCGTTACGAAAGACGATACGGGTTTGGCGGTTGTAATGGGACATGAAGTTTCCCACGCATTGGCAGGACACGGAAACGAAAGAATTTCCCAGCAGATGATGGCACAGTACGGAGGAGCAATTCTGGGAAGTACGATTTCCAGTGCACAGTGGCAGCAGATTTTCCAGCAGGCGTATCCTATTGGGGCGCAGGTAGCGCTCTTGAAATATGGAAGAAATCAGGAGCTGGAAGCTGATGAAATGGGACTTTATCTGATGGCAATGGCAGGATACGACCCAAGACAGGCACAGCCGTTCTGGCAGAGAATGGAAGCGACATCTTCAGGAAGCGGAACTCCGGAATTCCTTTCCACTCACCCGAGCCCTGAAAACAGATGTGCGGATATTGAAAAACATCTTCCGAAAGCATTGGAATATTACAAAGCCGCCGGAGGAAAACTCTAATTTAAAACTAAATCATACAGCTTCCCGAATTTTTCATACATTTGGGAAGTTTTTAATATCCATATTCTTATGAGAAGTTTGACATTAATAGGATTTATCTGCATCGGTATTGCCGCTGTTTTGTTTTATTTCAATCCGAATTTTAAGTTTATTAACCTTTTTGAACCGACTACTTTGATGGGAATTCTTGCGGGAATTGGTCTTGGGCTGCTTCTCGGAAGCATCGTAGGATATATCAGTAAAGGTTCGGCAATCAGGGAAGAACAAAAAAGAAAAGAAATGAAGCAGCTGCAAAAGGAAAAACAGGAATTAGAAAAGCAGGCGGCAGAGCTGGCAAAACTGAAAAGTGAAGCCGAACAGCATATAACAACAGAAAATCCTCAGAATTAATTCTAAGGATTTTTTATTTCGGTTTAATGCGATGATTTCTAAAACTCATAGCCGAGACCAAGGATGAAGAAACTCGGTCTGTTGTCGTATCTAATTGTATTATCTTCTCCGACAGTTGTATCAATGTATTCGCGTTCGTCTTCGTTGAAAGCACCTTCATAGCGGGCAGTAATAATCAGTTTGCTGATTTTAGCCTGAGCCCCGAACTGATAGCCGACTGTAAATTCCTTACCGGCTTTTTCCTGAAATTCACCGAAAGTAGTTTCGGAATTCACATTGAAGCTGGCAACCGGCCCGGCGTAAATTCCTAAATTTTTCCCGGCTACATTAAGTCCTAACAGTACAGGAACGTCAATCCTGCTTGTTTTGGCTTCCAGTTCCGTTTTTGATTCTGCTTCAACAACGGTATTTTTAAAATTGGTGTAATAGATTTCCGGCATTATAAAAAAAGAGGTCGGAGTATCAAATTTAAAGGAAAATCCGGCGTTGAAGCCCGTGCTGTTTTCTCCTTTCGTTTCGTAAGCTGTCGTAGCCGCATCTTTCAGGTTTTTCCATGAAGCGGAACTTGTAGGAATCAGTAAATTCGCTTTTCCGGCAAACGAAACCTGTGAAAAACCTAATGCTGATATGCCAATAAACAGTGTGCTAAGAATTCTTTTCATTTTCTGAAGGTTTAGTGATGATGTTTTCGATTGAGGTCTTGTTGTTGTCAAGGAGATATTCTCTCAGTTCCTTGAACAACTCTGAAGAATAAACGAAATCAATAAGGTTTTTATTGCCTGCTGTGATGAGGATGTCCTTGTTTCCTTCCCACTCTTTCACGCCTTTGCGCAGGTAAACGATTTTCTCGCCGATGGTCATTACCGAGTTCATATCGTGCGTGTTGATAATCGTCGTCGTATTATATTCTTTCGTGATTTCCACGAGAAGGTCGTCAATCACATTGGAAGTATAAGGGTCGAGCCCGGAGTTCGGTTCATCGCAGAACAGGTATTTCGGGTTGTTGACAATCGCTCTTGCAATCGCCACCCTTTTCTGCATTCCTCCTGAAATTTCGGAGGGAAATTTTTTATTGGCCTTGTCTAAATGAACACGCCCGATGACTTCAAAAACTCTTCTTTTCTTTTCACGGAAGGTAAGATTGGAAAACATATCCAAAGGAAAAGAAATGTTTTCTTCCACCGTAAGGGAATCAAAAAGCGCACTTCCCTGAAAAACCGTTCCGATTTCCGAGCGCAGCTGTTGCTTGTCATTCGGAGTCATGAGAGTGATATCCCTTCCGTCAAAAAGGATTGTTCCCGATGTAGGTTCATATACATTCAGCAGGGATTTCAGGAATACGGTTTTCCCCGAACCGCTCTGCCCGATGATGAGGTTCACTTTTCCGGTATCAAAAGTGGTGGAAATGCCTTTCAGGATTTCGTTTCCGTCAAAGCTCTTTTTAAGTTCTTTTACTTCAATCATCAGCTGAGGAGCATTTGGGTTAAAAATAATTCAGAAATAATGATGAACACCATTGTCCACACCACCGCCTGCGTGCTTGCCCGTCCTACTTCCAGCGAACCTCCTTTCACATAATATCCGAAATAGGAAGGCACGGTAGCAATGATAAAGGCAAAAACCAAAGTCTTGATAAAAGCATAATAAATAAAGAGATTCGGCATATACATCTGGATTCCGGTGGTGAACTCTGCGGAAGTCCAGTTTCCGGTAAATTCTCCGGCAAGATACGCCCCGAAAATCCCCACGCAGATACTGATGGCAATCAATAAAGGATTGAAAAATACACAGGCAATGATTTTCGGAAAAATAAGAAAATTGGCGGAGTTCACTCCCATGATGTCGAGTGCGTCAATCTGTTCGGAAACCCTCATTGTTCCGATGCTTGAGGCGATATAAGAGCCTACTTTTCCGGCAAGGACAAGGCTGATAATCGTTGGCGAAAATTCCAGAATCAATACCACTTTTGTAGCGTATCCCACAAACGCATTCGGAATCGGGAAGCTCGAAGCATCGAAGTTATTGTACATCTGTATCGCAACCACTGCTCCTACAAAAATGGAAGTAAAAGTAACCAGCCCGAATGAGTTCACGCCCAAGTCATAGATTTCTCGCATTAAATCCTTCATGAACACTCTCATTTTCTGAGGAGATTTCAAAGAATCGCCTACCAGAAGAATATAAGAGCCGATATGTTCAAAAAATTTTTTTAGCATGATGCGAAATTACAGTTTTAATTTTTGACAGTGAAATTTAACGGAATAAATGTATTTCGTAACCGTTCCGCACCTCGTCTTCAATTTGCATTTTTATCTCCTTTGAATACGAGAAACAGTGTTTTCAGGATAATCACCATATCCAGCACGAAGCTCCAGTTTTTCACGTAGAAAGTGTCGGCAAGAACCCTTTTCTGCATTTCAATCTGCATATCATCACCGCTGTCTCCGCGTAATCCGTTTACTTGCGCCAGCCCTGTAATTCCGGGTTTTACGTGGCTTCTTACGGAATATCTTCCGATTTTTAATTTATAATAATCGTCTACCAGAAGCATGTGCGGTCTCGGTCCTACGGCGGACATATCTCCCAAAAGTACATTAATGAACTGGGGCATTTCATCGAGACTTGTTTTGCGAAGAAATTTTCCGATTCGGGTGATGCGGGAATCGTTCTTTTCCGTAGTTTTGGAGGAAGAATTTCCGTTGGCGTACATGGTTCTGAATTTCAAACAATTAAAAATTTCGTCATGAAAGCCGTATCGTTTTTGAACAAAAAATACCGAACCTTTACTGTCTAATTTAATCAATAAAGCAATCAGCGGAAACAGCCATGAACAGATGAAAACCAACACAATTACGGAAAAAAGAATATCAAATGTTCTTTTAATGATAAAATTGGTGAGATAATCCAGCGGAAATTTTGTTTGCGAAAGCACCGGCTGTGTTTCAATATAGGTAAGGTCGTAGCGGAAAAAATTATTCTGTACGATGTTGGGAATCAGGGAAATCCTTATTTTATGATTTTCTGCTTCACGGAAAAGCTGTTTTTCAAAATCGTGTTCCATTTCGGAATATTCTGAAGGAAGGTACACGGTGTGAATCCCGTAGGTTTCCCAGAACTCTACTAATTCCCCGATTTTATAGCCCCTGTTTTCAGGATAATCGAAAATTTTAAAACCATAATCTTTTCTTTGGGCAAGGATGTTTTTCAGTACTTCTGATGAAGAATTTTCCGAGAGAAACATCACATTTCTGTGGTTGTATCCTCTTGCCCTTATGTATTTCAGAAAATAAAAGACAAATGATTTTACGATGAAAAGTGCGATGAATAAAGCTCCGGCAATAAAAAAACGGTCTTGTTTCAGCAATTCGTGGTCGCTTACTTTTGCAATCAGAATCACGCCCAAAATAAAGATGATAATGTGCGTAATCAGCCTTTCGAGATACAAAGTATAGGTGAGATTTCGGGGAATGCTGTACAGTTTCGTGCGCCCGCTGAGCAAAACCCAGAACAGAATGAAAATAATAATGAGAACCCAATTCTGCTCCCGAATCATTTCTTCCAACCGGAAATCTCTGTTTCTCAGGAAAAAATAAATAAAAACCGCTGTAATGATTACAACGTCTGCAAAAATGAAAAAACTCTTTAAATATCTTGAATACCGTATTCTCTGCATGTTTCCTTTTCAGTGAGGTAAATGTACTACAAATTTACGGAATATTCAGATATTTATGCGTTTGTATTGAAGAACGCCATCTCGGGTTTTCCAAAATAAAATCCGTGATTTTCGGATAATTTTCCTCGCGCTTGCTCCATTCCGATTGCAAATAAAGTTCGCAGTTTTCGCCTACTTTTTCCGCTTGTTGTTGCGCAAATGTAAAATCGTGATTGTTGAAAATAATGACTTTCAGTTCGTTGGCTTTTGCATAAATTTCCTCTTTCGGAAGTCCGGTTTTTTTCGGCGAAAGCGTAATCCAGTCCAGAATCCCGCTCATCGGATATGCTCCCGAAGTTTCAATATGAATGGTGCAGCCGAGTTCTTTTAATTTTTTGGTCAAAATTTCAAGATTCCACATCAATGGTTCGCCGCCTGTCAGAACAATGGTTTTGCAGTATTTTGCGGCGGTTTCGGCAATTTCTTCAGCATTCATCAACGGATGAATTTCGGGATTCCAACTTTCCTTCACATCGCACCAATGACAGCCGACATCGCAACCGCCCAATCTGATGAAATACGCCGCTTTTCCGGCGTGAAATCCTTCACCCTGAATTGTGTAAAAATGCTCCATCACGGGAAGCATTTTCCCTTCATTTAATAAAATATTTTCTTCTTCTTTGGTCATTTTATAGTGCTTATCGCTATTGGCTTTCGGTCTTTATCTTTAATTGAATTTTTTTCAGAACAATTACTTATTTTGTTTTTATTTTGGGGCTTTAGGCGGTTCGGGAATATTCCATTCTGTGTTTTCTTTAAATTCCTTTTGCGAAATTTCTTTTATCTTCTCTCCGTTTTCTTTTATCTGATAATATTTTTTGCCTTCTTTTGCGAAAATGAATCCGCTCTCTTCATCTGCTCCGAATCCAAAAGACCGATGCGGAAGAATTTTGTCATATTTAAAAGGACAAAGCGTTTGGTTATCAATAGTAAGAATGCCGTATTTATTGTTTCTTCTTGCGAAAATCAAATTCATTCTTTGCCGGAAATCTTCATAAACTGGAGGAATTATGGTTTTAAAAGTTTCATATTCTATCAATCCGGTTTTTCCGTTTTTAACGATGAAATGCCGGTTTTTCGGACCGTATTCTACCCAATTTGAAATTTCGTCGTATTCTATCGGCAAAAGGATTTTTTTGTTGATATCAATAATTCCGAATTTTTTGTTTTTGGCAACAATCAGTTTGCTGTGATTGTAAAAAATCGGTGTAATGGAATTGTATCCGTCAATAATCACGTTGTTATTGATGTCTATTAATTTTCCGTCGGCAATAAAAAGAAATTGATTTCTGAGTTTTTCATCATCAAATTTGTCGTAAACGGAATCAAGAAACTTATATTTTATCGGAATTTTTATTTTTCCGTCTTTTGAAATCACACCATAATTTTCTCCTTTTTTTGCCATTAAGAAAGATGAGGGTTCAATCTTGTTTATTTCGTCGTATTCAAAAGGAATAATAGTATTTCCCTGCCAATCGGCAATTCCGTATTTTCCTTTCAGATTTTTATAGGTAATGGTGGGATTTTCGATAGTAAAGTCATTATAAATAGGCTCATAAGATTCTCCTATTTTTTTTAGATTTTTGTTATAAATGGAAAAAATTTTCCCTTTTCTTGCGTTGTAATACTCGGAATTCAAATGATTGGTGTCATAATATTCAATAAAATCATATTCCAAAGGAACTTTGAATTCTCCGTCGGGTTTTATCATTCCATATTTTCCGTTTCTTTTTACAATAGCGTTTTGATAGGTATCAAAAACCGTTGCGGAATCGAATTTGTTGTTTTTAAAAGCGGGTTCTGCTTTTTCATTAATGAATTCATACTTTCCGTTTTTCAGAACAAGTGCCGCTCCGTTTTTAAAGAAAGTGCTTTTATCACGAGTAAAAATATCTTTGGTAAAATCAAATTTATATGCCCTGAAAAGTTCATCATAAATAAATTCCGAAATCTGCTTGCTTTTATTATCAAAAAATGCCCATTTTTTATTTTTCTTTACAGCTACAATTTCATCTAATTGCTCGTATTTGGCATCATCATAAATAATCGGAATAATTTCTTTCCCGTTTTTGTCAATAAAACCGTGTTTCCCATTTTTGGAAACAGGCGCAAGTCCGCTTTTTTCAAAATATAGAACTTCGTCATAAATCAAGGGAATTACAGGTTTTCCGCTTTCGTCAATAAATCCCCATTTTTTATTTTTACGAATTGCCGCTCTTCCTTCTGTAAAAATTCTTGCTTCATCATAATCACCTTCTATTTTCAAGTTTTTTTTCGTGATGAAAAATTCTTTATTGTTGTTTTTTGCATAAGCCAGTCCATTTTCAAACGGATTCAGAAAATCATATTCAAATGGAATAACAACGGAGCTATCTTTATCAATAAATCCCCATTTATCAGGGTTATTAAGTTTTACTCTGTACCAGCCTGTTTCAGAATCTATTTCGGAATAATAAATATTTTTTCGGGAAAGGTCAAATTTCCCGGACTCCTGAGATTTGGAATCACAAGAAAATAGAATCAGAATAAATAGAAAAACAAAATTTTTCATAAGATTATATTCTTCAAATTAATGCTAATTGTCAACACTATAAATCAATCATCGATTAATCATTATACACCGAAGTTTTATAAGCAATCAGCGTGTTTTTCATCAGCATTGCTCTGGTCATTGGTCCCACTCCGCCCGGAACAGGCGTAATCCAGCCGGCTTTTTTCTCGCAACTTTCAAAATCCACGTCGCCTGCCAGGTGATATCCTTTCTCGGAATCGTCATCAACACGCGTAATTCCGACATCAATAATGACAGCACCGTTTTTTATCATTTCGCCTTTCAGGAAATTCGGGTCGCCGAGTGCGGTTATCACAATATCGGCGTTTTTCGTATATTCTTCAATATGTTCCGTGTAAGAATGTGTGAGCGTAACGGTGGAATTTCCGGGGAAATCTTTCCGCCCCATCAAGATGCTCATCGGTTTTCCCACAATCCGGCTTCGTCCGATGATGACGCAGTTTTTTCCTTTCGTTTCAATGTTGTAGCGTTCCAATATTGTCAAAATTCCGTAAGGCGTTGCCGGAAGAAAAGTGTCCATTTCCAACGCCATTTTCCCGAAATTTTCGGGATGAAATCCGTCCACGTCTTTTCTCGGGTCTATTGCCATAATGATTTTTTCCTGGTCAATTTGTTTCGGCAACGGCAACTGAACGATGAATCCGTCCACCGCTTTTGATTTGTTGAGTTCCTCAATTTTTTCCAACAATTCGGCTTCGGAAACCGTGCTCGGGAATTTCAGAAGCGAAGAACGGAAACCGACTTCTTCGCAATCTTTCACTTTGGAATTGACATACGCTTTGCTCGCACCGTTGTTTCCCACGAGAATTGCCACCAAATGCGGAGCGCGTCTTTTGTTTTCGAGGATTTTTTCGACTTCCGATTTTATTTCCCGTTTTATGGTTTTGGATAGTGATAATCCGTCAAGAATCTGAGCCATTTTTTGCTTTATTTCACTTTATTTAGACTAAAATCAATACGAAAATTAATATAAAGTATTGATTATCATGTGTTTTTTATGTTGTTATATTAAGTTTTATTATTTTTTTATTAATTATCACTTAATAAAATATTTTGTCCATTTTTTTGTTCCCCATTTATTTATTTTACCAGAATCCAACATATTTTTTATTATTCGCCTGACTTTGAAAATATTTATTTCTTCTCCTATTCTCTTGTGAATTTCGCCAAAAGAAGAGTTTGGATATGAATTAATATCTTTATAAATTAATTCCTCCAGCCTGTAATCTTCAATGTTTTTAAGATTTGTTTTTACATTCTTGAAGTCTATTTTCTTTACAAAATCCGGATTTATTGAATATTGAGTTCCTTTTGACTTACCAGATTTTATTATCAAATCATAATCAAGCAATTTGCCTAACCAATTTTTAAGCCCTTGTTCTTCGGTTTGGTTCAAAATTTTAGAAATTTCAGAAGACGATAAGGATTGATTTTGAGCAATTAACCCGAGAGAAATGATTTCTTTTTGTTTTAATTGAAACTCTTTGGATGCTTTATCCATCAGCCGAACAATTTCTTTATTAATGAATTGCTTCATTACAGTAACAATAACTCTGTCATTGGTTTCAACAACATTAGGTATTTGTTTCCCCGAACCCAAAAGTATTTCATAAATCAAATCATATCCACTTCCCTCTCTCTCCATAAGATTCAAAGAATAGAAAATTTTTGCGATATGCTCATTCCTTCTTGTGCATTGGCTTAAGATATTTTGGGAAGTGACGCCATAAGGGAGTTTTCCAGGACTATGGATTTCTAATCGATTCGGGAAAATATTTATAAAAATATCCCCTCTTGTGGTGTATGTCCGATGAGCAAATGCATTTACCAATAATTCCCTAACTATTTCTATTGGAAAAAAAGGAATATTCTTTCGGAAAAGTCCATCGGAAAATTCCATCGTTTCTTGCCAGTCGGGAACGTCTTTTTCTATTAACTCTATTAGTTCTTTTGGGTTTTGAAAAAAATCGTCGAACACAAGTTTCCAAACTTTTTCATCTTGTCCGTTGTATCTAATAATTTGAACAGTTGGGGCGTATAATAAAGTTGCTCTGTCATTTCTTTTACCAATCCATAATATTCCCAAGTTGGTCAAATAACTGTCTTTTTGCAATAAAAAATGCTCTAATAATTCATCATCAGACATTTCTTTAACAAAACCACTTACCCTATTAGATGTTCTTATTTCCCTCAGAAAATTGGCTCTTTTAATTATGTCTGCATTTTGTTTTGAAATTTTTTTGCTTGTTTGTTCTTCCCATACAAAAGCATTTTTATCTGCCGCCAAGCGTCCCATTTCATCTGGTGGGATAGGTTTGCATTGGTCATCGATTCTTATATAGTATTTGCCGTCTGTTGTGGAAGCGATAGTTTGAATGCTTCTGAACACTTGTATTTTAATGTATTGCGAATTGTTTTCTGCTGTTTCGACAGTTATACTTATTCCGACGTTAACGGTTCTTTGCAAAACATTTTTATGTATTTCATCAATAATATCTGTTTTGATGATTTTTTGGTTTGTTGGGGGCAAAGTGTTATTGTCTTCGATTCCGATAAGAATAAAACCCCCAATATTATTAGCAAATGCCACGCAATCTTTCGCTAATTCATTCCAATTAGTGTTTTTCCCTTTTAGAAATTTAAGAGATTTTTTATCTAAGGTTTTTCCTTCTACCATCAAACAAATTTACAAATTATTTTTCCGTTTCATTCATCAGTTCAAAACACAATCCGTCAAGAATCTGAGCCATTTTTTGCTTTTTTATTTTAGATTTTATGGATATTTTTCGGGATTTTGATACGTGTTGAAAACGGAAAGAATGTAAACTATTTTTGCATTTTCATCAATTCTGAAAAACACGAGAAACGGATATTTACTAAACGGCAAAGCTCTAATATCACGGTGTTTAACTGCAAAAAACGGATTGTTCCGAATTCTTTTATAAGATTCCGAAAGTTGCTTTTTGAAAGATTTTACAGCAGATTTTGAAAATTGTGCATAATATTCGTACGCCGCTTCAATTTCCACTTCTGCTATCGGCAAAATAACGAGTTTATAAGCCATATTTTGCCGAAATTTTTTCTAATGATTCAAAAGCATCAACATAGGTGCTTTTGTCTTCCGCCAATCTTTCGTCCAACATTTTTTTCATTTCTTCGGTCAAAACAAAATCGTTTTCCGTATCCGATTTGAACTCAAACCGAATTTTCATCTTTTCCAAAATTCGTTCTAAAAGACTGATTTCCTCTAAGTTATCCGAATGAATCACAAGTTGAGCCATATTTTTATTTTCTTCAAATTTACAAATTAAATCATTTATTCTCCTTATAATAATTTATCAGTCCGTTTGTAGAAGAATCGTGAGTGTTTATTTCCTGATTACCAGAAAGTTCCAGAAGAATTTTTCCCGCCAAAACCTTTCCGAGTTCCACACCAAACTGGTCAAAACTGAAAATATTCCAAATCACACCCTGAACGAAAATTTTGTGTTCGTAAAGTGCAATTAATTGTCCGAGCGAAAACGGCGTTAATTCTTTGAAAAACAAAGAATTAGTCGGAGAATCGCCGCTGAAAATTTTATACGGAAGCAGTTTTTCTATTTCCGTTTCGGATTTTCCCTCTTTTTGCAATTCCACCAAAACTTCGGCTTCGGTTTTCCCGAAAGCGAGGGCTTCGGTTTGGGCGAAAAAGTTCGCCAATAATTTCGGCTGATGGTCAGAAATATCGTTGCAGGATTTTGCGTAAGCGATAAAATCCGCAGGAATCAGTTCCGTTCCCTGATGAATCAACTGGTAAAAAGCGTGTTGTCCGTTCGTTCCGGGTTCGCCCCAAATAATCGGTCCTGTTTCGTATTCCACAAAATCGCCGTTTCTGTCCACAGATTTTCCGTTGGATTCCATATCTCCTTGCTGCAAATACGCCGCAAAACGGTCGAGATACTGGGAATAAGGCAGAATCGCATACGTTCCGGCAGCGTAAAAATTGCGATACCAAATTCCCAAAAGTGCCATCAAAACAGGAACATTTTCCCCGAAATTTTTAGTTTGAAAATGAATGTCGGTTTCGCTTGCACCTTTCAGCAACTGTTCAAAATTTTCGTAACCGACAGCGAGAACAATGCTGAGTCCAATCGCACTCCAAAGCGAATATCTTCCGCCGACCCAATCCCAAAATTCAAAAATATTTTCCTCCGCAATTCCGAACGCTTTAACCGATTGAATATTAGTGGATAAAGCCACAAAATGTTTTGCGACATCGTCCTGTTTTCCCGATTTCAAAAACCAGTTTTTTGCAGAATCGGCGTTGGTCATTGTTTCCTGCGTTGTGAAGGTTTTGGAAGCGATGATGAAAAGTGTGGTTTCGGGATTCAGATTTTTCAAAATTTCTGCGATATGATTTCCATCAACATTAGAAACGAAATGCACGTTTAATCTTGTCTTAAAATGTTTAAGAGCCGAGCAAACCATCACAGGTCCCAAATCCGAACCGCCGATTCCGATATTGACAACATCGGTAATTTCTTTCCCCGAAAAACCTTTGTGCTGTCCCGAAATAATTTTTTCTGAAAAAGATTTCATCTGGTCGAGAACTTTTCGGATTTTCGGTTTGATATTTTCGCCGTCCACCAAAATTTCTTTATCGGAAAAATCCCTCAAAGCGGTGTGCAGAACGGCTCTGTTTTCGGTTTCGTTGATTTTTTCGCCGGAAAACATTTTCTCGATTGCCGATTTCAACTGACATTCTTCTGCCAAATTCAGAAGCAGTTCTCTGGTTTTGGCATCAATCAGATTTTTGGAATAATCGAAAAGATAATCTTCCGTCTGCACGGAAAATTCGCTGAAACGATTGGGATTATACCGGAAAAGCGTTCTTAATTCAAAGTCGTTTTGTACAAAATGGTTTTCGAGTGCTTCCCAGCTTTTTGTGTGTAACGGATTTATTTTTGGCAGCATATTTTTAGAAATTAGAATTAAGATGTTAGAAATTAGAATTAAATTTCGTGGGCAAATTTACGGAAAATATTACCGCCGGAATACGATGAAAAGCAGAAATGTGAAATTTTGAACGTTGCCATTATACAGAGCGTTGTTAGAGCTAAAAAACTCTAACAACGCTTTTAAACGTAAAAGAATAGTTTTGTTTTTGTAAATGCATTTTGCAATGCAATATTTTGTAAATCAGAGCTTTGCGAAACAAAAAAACCGCAGAAATATTGCGGTTTTTAATGTTTTCAAATAAATTTTTGTGACGAAAAAAGTTACACCAAAGCAATTTCCACCACTTCGCTCATTCGGTTTACATAGTGGATTTTCAGGCTTTTCAGATAATCTTTTTTGATTTCTTCCACATCTTTCCGGTTGGCTTCGCAGAGAATCACTTCTTTGATTCCGGCTCTGGTTGCGGCGAGAAGTTTTTCTTTAATACCGCCGACAGGAAGCACTTTTCCTCTCAACGTGATTTCTCCGGTCATCGCCAAATGCGGTTTTACTTTTTGATTTCTGAAACTCGAAACCATTGAAGTCAGCATCGCGATTCCTGCAGAAGGACCGTCTTTCGGAGTTGCACCTTCCGGAACGTGAACGTGAATATTTTTCTTTTCCAATTCTTCTCCGTCAATTCCCAGTTCCTTATGTTTCGCTTTGATGTATTCCAGAGCAATTGTTGCGGATTCTTTCATCACATTTCCGAGATTTCCCGTCATCGTGAGGCTTCCTTTTCCGCTGCTGATGATACTTTCGATAAATAAAATATCTCCGCCTACGCTTGTCCACGCCAAACCAGTAACCACCCCCGGAACGGCTGTGATTTCGGATAAACTTTTCGGTCTTGGAACGCCCAGAATTTCATCAATTTTTTCAATGGAAATTTTTGGGTCAAATTCTTTTTCCATTGCGGTTTGCAGGGCTGTCCAGCGGGCAATGGAAGCGATTCTTTTTTCTAAACTTCTCACGCCGCTTTCCGAAGTGTGGGCTTCGATGACGTGTTTCAGTTCAGGATTTCCGAGTTTAAAGGATTTGGAGTCCAAACCGTTTTCGTTCTGTTGTTTTTTGATGAGGTGGCGTTTTGCGATTTCGATTTTTTCTTCCAGCGTATATCCCGCAATCTGAATGATTTCCATTCTATCCAAAAGCGGAGTCTGAATGGTGGAAAGCGAATTTGCCGTTGCGATAAACAGCACTTTCGACAAATCGTAACCCATTTCTAAATAATTATCGTAAAAAGCCGAATTTTGTTCCGGGTCTAAAACTTCCAAAAGTGCGGAACTCGGGTCGCCGTGAACGCCTTGTCCGATTTTATCAATTTCATCTAAAACAATGACCGGATTGGAAGTTCCTGCTTTTTTAATGCTTTGCAGAATCCGCCCTGCCATTGCTCCGATATACGTTTTCCGGTGTCCTCGAATTTCGCTTTCGTCGTGAAGTCCGCCCAAAGAAACACGCACATATTTTCTTCCCAAAGCATCGGCAACGGATTTTCCGAGCGAGGTTTTCCCAACTCCCGGAGGGCCTGCGAGAAGAAGAATCGGCGATTTCATATTTTTTTTCAGTTTCAGAACAGCGATGTGTTCGAGGATTCTTTTTTTAATATCCTCTAAACCGAAATGAGCTTTGTCTAAAATTTTCTGTGCTTTGTTGATGTCAAAACTATCTTTGGAATACGTTTCCCAAGGCAAATCCGTGAAAAAATCCAGATAATTTCTCTGCACATTATAATCCGGAGAATTTGAGTTGTGGCGTTGAAGCCGTTTCAGTTCTTTCTGAAAATGGTCTTCCGTTTCTTCGCTCCACTGCTTGGTTTTTACCTTTTCCAAAAGTTCTTCCACATCGGTATCCTGACCTCCGCCTAATTCTTCCTGAATGGTACGCATCTGCTGGTTCAGGTAATATTCCCGCTGGTTTTTATCGAGTTCCTTATTGGTTTTTTGATGAATCTGGTTTCTCAGTTCCAGTTTCCGAAAATCTTCCAGCATCAGTTCATAACAGTGGTCTGCACGTTTTTGGAGATTTTTTTCTTCCAGAAGTTTCTGCTTTTCCTGAGCGGGAAAATTGGAATTGGTGCAGATGAAATTCAGCAAATCTTCGCTGTTATTCATATTCTGAATGGCAAAATTTGCCGCATTCGGAATATTCGGGTCGAGCTGAATGATTTTCAGGGCAATGTCTTTGATATTGGCAAGAAGAGCTTCATAGCCTTCTTTGTTTTTAGGGCGGGAATCTTTCAAAAAGTCTATTTCTGCCCGAAAATAGGGTTTTTGTTCTGTGTAAGATTTTATTTTAAAACGGTCGATTCCTCGTGTGATAGCCGTGATGTTTCCGTCCGGAAGTTTTATGATTTTAATGATTTTGGCGACTGTTCCTATTTTGAAAAGGTCGTTTTCTGCCGGATTTTCCACATCAGAATTTTTCTGGCAGACAATCCCGATGAGTTCACCGCTTTTTTGAGCATCTTCCAGTAATTGCTTGCTTAAATTTCTTCCGGCAGTAATGGGAATAATCACTTTCGGGAACATCACCATATTTCTTACGGGAAGAATGGGATAAATTTTTTGTTCTTTCGTCTGAGTGCTGTCATCGCTTTCGGAAAGATTGATTTCTTCTGCAACTATACTGAAATTATCGCTCATAATATCTCCAAAATCAAAATCTTCAAATTCTATCATTGTTTATTGTGTGACAATATGTCGTTTTGGTTGGTACAAATCGGCACAAATTTCCGGTTTTCCCCGAAAAACGCACCAAAGAATAATGTGAATAATAACTGCCCAATTCCTGTGCCATAGTTGAAAGCGGTCAAAATTTTAAATTTATTCACTATCTTATTAAAAAACGACTTTAAATTTTTCTACTATTTTAAAAATGTGTATTTTCGCAGACTGATTTTAGATACATAATATAAAAACAAAAACGATACGATGGCAGTTTTAGGAGAGATTAGAAAACGTCCTTGGCTTTTAATGGGTGCGATTGCGATTGCGCTTCTTGCTTTTTTGGTGAATCCGGACAGTCTGGATAAAGTATTCGGAAAAAATCCCGATATCTTCGGAAAAGTAAACGGTGATAAAATCACAAGAGAAGAATTCAACGACCAGTTGCTTATGCTTCAACAGCAGGCACAGCAGCAGGGAAAGCCAACCACCGGAATGGAAGAACAGGCGTGGCAGATTCTTGTGCAAAGCAAGCTCATTAAGCAGGAATTCGATAAATTAGGCATTGAACTTACGGATGATTTCTTTTGGAGTCAGGTTCAGTACGACCCGATGTTTGCACAGAATCCACAGCTTTTTGACGAAAAAGGAAATTTCAAGGTTCAGGAGCTGAAAAAAGAAATTGAAGGATGGAAAGCAAACGGGGAAATCCAACAGTACAACAACTGGCTGAAAACCAGAAAAACCATTGAATACAGAATGATGGCAAGACAGGTTTTCGGAAACGTAACTGCCGGAATTACCACAAGCAAAAAAGAAGCTGAAGAACTGATGAAGCAGAGAGACCAGCAGGCTGTTGTCGATTTCGTGAAAGTGGATTACGCTGCATTTGCACAGAAAAATCCTGTAACCGTAACAACTAATGATATTGCAGATTATATCAAAAAACATCCTTTAAGATTTAAAACAGAAGCAAGCCGTAATCTGGGAGTTGTCTATTTTCCTGCATCGGCAAGCCCTGCGGATGAAGCCGTTACAAAAGCAGAAATCACCAAACTTCTTAATGTAGGAAGCGAAATCAGCGGAGGCGAAAATTTCATGAACACGAAAAACGACTCTCTGTTCGTGGAAACCAATTCCGATATGCGTTTCAATCCGGGATATTTCCCCGCGAGCCAGCTTCCGGCAGAAATTAAAGATAAAGTAGCTTCTGCAAGCATAGGTCAGGTTTTCGGGCCGTACAAAGAGCAGAATTACTATATTGTGTCTAAACTTTTAGGCAAAAAACCTTCGGATTCCACACAGGCAAGACATATTTTGATTTCATTCAAAGGAAATCAGGCGGGTGAAGGAGAAACCAGAACAAAAGAACAAGCGAAAAAATTAGCCGATTCCATCGGAGCTGCCGTAAAAGCTGATGCTTCCAAATTCGGACAGTTCGTGAATCTTTCTTCTGATAAAGGTTCTGCCGCACAGGGCGGAATTTTGGGATGGTCTACCTCCGCACAGCCTCAGTTTGTGCCGGAATTTCAGAAATTTGTGGACAATTCTCCGAAAGGAGCCACAGGAGTAGTAGAAACACAGTTTGGTTATCATATTATCAATATTCTGGACAAAAAATCCGGAGCGATGTCTTATAAAGTGGCAAACTTAGTAAAAACCATCACCGCTTCCGACAAAACAGAAAGCGAAGTGTACGCTAAGGCAACCCGATTCATCCAGCAGGTTCAGGGGAAATCTTTCAACGACTTTACGAATATTGCTAAAAAAGGAAATTATAATTTCCAGAATCCTAAAACCGTTGCCAGATTCCAGGGAGCGCTTCCGGGTGTGGGAACTGACAAAGACGGCGACGTAATTGCATGGGCATTTGAAAAAGGAAGAAAGAAAGGCGATACCGAAATTTTTACCGTTGAAGGAACAGGCGATAAAATCGTAGTCATGCTGAACGGGATTCAGGAAGCAGGACTTGCAGACCCTGAAAACGCAAGAGCGCAGGTAGAACCGATTGTGAAAAATCAGCTGCTGGCGAAAAAAATTACCGAAAAAATCAATGCAGCCAAAGCATCTTCTCTTGACCAGTTAGCCAAAACTTTTGCCACCACAAAACAAACAGGCGAGATTAATCTTATCAGTCCGTTCATCGGCGGAGCTGTAGAACCAAAAGTAGCAGGAGCGGCTTTCGGAGTGCAGAGCAACAAGCTGTCTAACCCTGTGGAAGGCAAATCCGGAGTATATGTGATACAGAGAAAATCTGTAAAAACCAACAAACAGCCGGGTGATGTGAAATCCATTATTCAGGCGATTTCTCAGCAAAATTCTCAGATGTTCAGCCAGATGGTTCTGAAGAGCATTCAAGACAATGCAGACATCAAAGATTACAGAAGCGAAGTTTATAATAAAGGGCAACAGCAGTAAAAATTATTTATAATCTTTATAAAAAGCGGCAGAAATGTCGCTTTTTTTTATCTTAGTCAAAGGTTTTGAAATACCGAAAGACAGAAATTAAGTATATTTGTTACCATTAAAATAATAAAAAGAGTGAAATTTTCAAAAGAAATAAAGGCAGGTTTGATTGCCATAATCGCCATTGCAGGATTTATATATCTGTTTCAGTTCATGAAAGGCAAAAGCCTTTTCAGTACCGATAATGTGTATTATGCGGAATTTGACAACGTGGAAGGTCTCGAACCCTCGAGCCCTGTATCCATCAACGGACTGAAAGTAGGACAGGTAGAAGCCATTACACCGATAAAAGACAAAACCGGGCGCATCCATTTTTTAGTAAAAGTATTGGTGAACGACGAGTATGAATTTTCTAAAAAATCAACGCTGGAAGTATTCGAGCCGGGACTCATGTCCGGAAAGCAAATGAGAATTAATCTTTCTTACGGCGAACCTTTTGTAAAAGACGGCGACACACTGAAGGGAAGTTTTAAACTTTCCATGATGAACAGCCTTTCCTCTCAGGTCGGCCCTGTGAAAGACCAGTTGCAAGCGGTACTTAAAAGAGTGGACTCCCTGATGAATAACGCCAATAAAGTTTTCGACGACAGAAACAGAGCAGAACTCACCTCATTGCTTCGCAATCTTAACTCAACCGTTGCTTCGTTTGAAAGCACCTCAAAACAAACCAACAGCCTTCTCGCCAACAACGACCCGAAAGTGCAGAAAATGCTGGACAACGCAAACCTCGCCACCGTAAGCGCAAAAGAAGCTATGGACAAATACGGAAAGGTAGCAGAAAACATCGATACGGAAAAGCTCAACAACACGATTGACAAATTGGGCACGGCAACCGATAATCTCAATAAAATTATTTCAGGCATACAAAATGGTGAAGGAAGTCTTGGTAAATTGACCAAAGATGATGAACTTTATAAAAATCTTAATAAAACCGCCGAAAGTATGAATTCTTTGGTTCAGGATTTAAAAGATAACCCCAAAAGATACGTGAATATTTCCGTATTCGGGAAAAACAATAAAGACTCGCAAAACAAGCCCTGAAAGGGCGACATCAATAGGGAATCGCCCTGTGAAATTAAAGCGGAATAATAAAAAAACACGATGCAGTACATTGATAACATTCTCTTTTTCCTCTGCCTTATCGCAGGCTTCGGGCTTTTTGCCAAAAGCATGATGGAAATCTACCGCAACATTATGCTCGGTAAAGCGGTTGACCGTTCGGACAACAAAAACGAACGCTGGAAAACCATGGCAATGGTCGCCCTCGGGCAGAGCAAAATGGTAAAAAGACCGATTGCAGGCGTTTTGCACATTTTCGTTTATGTCGGTTTCGTGATTATCAATCTGGAACTTTTGGAAATTATCGTGGACGGAATTTTTGGAACGAATCGTTTTCTCTTGCAGATTTTCGGGCAAAATTTATATGCGGTTTTTACTTCAACTTTAGAAATTTTGGCGTTATTGGTCGTGGTTGCGGTGGTAGTTTTCTTTATCAGAAGGAATTTTTACGGCGTGAAACGACTGACGATGAAAGAACTTTTCGGCTGGCCTAAACACGATGCCAACTGGATTTTGTTGATTGAATTTGCTTTGATGGTCGCTTTCTTTACAATGAATGCGGCGGATTTTTACAGCGACTCCGAAAAACTTGCCTATAACTTTCCAATCTCAAAAACGATTTTTCCTTTTTTTGAAAATTTTAGTTTGACTTCGCTTCATATCATAGAAAAATCCGCTTGGTGGTTTCATTTTGTCGGGATTTTGTTTTTCATGAATTACCTGTATTATTCCAAACATCTTCATATTCTTCTCGCTTTTCCGAATACATGGTATTCCAATCTGAATCCGAAAGGTCAGTTCAGTAATCTTGATTCCGTTACAAAAGAAATCAGAATGATGATGGACCCGAATGCCGACCCTTACGCCACACCCGCAGAAACCGATCCGAACGCTGTTCCCGAAAAATTCGGAGCAAGCGATATTTTTGATTTGGACAGAGTACAACTGATGAATGCCTACACTTGCACGGAATGTGGAAGATGCACTTCGGTTTGCCCGGCAAATCTTACCGGCAAAAAACTCTCTCCGCGAAAAATCATGATGGATACCCGAGACAGAATTGAAGAAGTAGCAAAAAACATCAATAAAAACGGAAAATTTGAAGACGACGGCAAAAAACTTCTGGACGACCATATTCAAAGAGAAGAATTAAGAGCCTGCACTACCTGTAATGCCTGTGTGGAAGCCTGCCCTGTCCTTATTTCACCGCTTTCCATTATTATGGATTTGAGGAGATATATGATTATGGAAGAATCTTCCGCTCCACACGAATGGCAGCTGATGATGACCAATGTAGAAAACAACGCAGCACCTTGGCAGTACAATCAGGCAGACAGATTGAATTGGGCGACAGAGAGTTAGGGCGTTGGGGAGAGGGAGAGTTGGGGAAATTTCCCTCTTTCAGAGGGGTGGATTCGACCGAAGGGAGAAGACGGGGTGTTAAAAATCTAACAAAAAACATTGAACAGTTTATAAAAAATCAATTATAATTAGTTAATCAATTTGAAAATGCAATGATTGGCAGATTTGAAAATTTTATCAGAAATAGCGGATTGGAAGCAACTTGGAGTGTTTACAATTTTGTATTTTCATTAATTAACGGATTGCTTTTAGGGTTTTTGATAAATCTTTTTGAAGACAGTAATTTTATTGATATAAGAAAATTTACAGATTCCTATCTGAATTTTTCAATCGGAATTTTCTTTCTCGTTTTTATAATTGTTTCAATTAAAAAGCTGGGATTTTCAAAAATTTTCAAATCGGTTTTTCGCTTGCTTTTTTTTATGATTTTTGTAAATGGTTTGGCTCAATGGTCTGGTGGAACGGTAATTCCTAATAAATACAACAATTGGGACGATTTTATTTTGATAGAAAATCTTTCGGAAGAAAAAGAAAGAAAAATTACATTTATTGAGAAACTTTTGAAAAAAATATGGAGAAGTTAATTTGATAATTATTAGATTTCATTTTCAAATTATCACATTTTCAAAATAAGAAATTAAATTTATGGATTTCACAATAAAAACAATGGCAGAATACGCTGCGGAAGGCAAATCCCCCGAAGTTTTGTTTTGGGTGGGTTGCGCCGGAAGTTTCGACGACAGAGCCAAAAAAATTACCCGCGCATTCTGCAAAATTCTGAATAAAATCGGGGTGGAATTTGCTGTTCTCGGTCAGGAAGAATCTTGCACTGGCGACCCTGCAAAGCGTGCCGGAAACGAGTTTGTCTTCCAAATGATGGCACTCACGAATATTGAAATTTTGAACGCTTACGACATCAAAAAAATAGTAACCGCATGTCCGCATTGTTTCAATACTTTGAAAAATGAATATCCGGGATTAGGAGGAAACTACGAAGTGCTGCATCACACTCAATTCCTGAAAAACCTGATGAACGAAGGACGACTAAAAATAGAAGGCGGAAGTTTCAAAGGAAAAAAAATCACGTTTCACGACCCGTGTTATCTCGGAAGAGCGAACGACGAATACGAAGCGCCGAGAATTCTTTTGGAAAAACTCGATGCCGAACTCGTGGAAATGAAACGCTGCAAATCGAGCGGACTTTGTTGCGGAGCAGGCGGCGCACAAATGTTCAAAGAACCGGAAAAAGGCGACAAAGACATCAACATAGAAAGAACCGAAGAAGCGCTTTCTTTTCAGCCAAAAGTGATTGCAACAGGCTGCCCGTTTTGCAACACGATGATGACGGACGGCGTGAAGCACTTCAATAAAAACAACGAAGTAGAAGTAAAAGATATTGTAGAACTTCTGGCGGAAGCCGAAGATTTATAGAACATGAAAAGAAAACCTGCTTATGTTCTTATTTGGGGAAGTATCATTTTGCTCGGAATCGACTTTTGGAATTACGGTCTGGAATTTTCCTCCGGAAGAATAATGAGAAATGCCTCTAATGTTTTATTAATAATTGTAGGTATAATTGCAATTAAAAATTCTAAAGAATGAAAATACAGGAATCCGAAATTATAGAAACCAACGATTACAGGGTGATTATTTATCCTGCTTCAAGACCTTTTACAGCAAAAGAATCCAAAACCATCTCAGAAAAACTGTTTGATTTTCTGGCAACTTGGGCGGCGCACGGAAAACCGCTTTCCTCTTCTTTTAAAATAGAAAAAAATCAGTTTATCATCATTTGTATAGACGAAGAAAAAGAAGCTGCTTCGGGATGTTCCATTGACTCTTTGAGTGGATTGATGAGAGAACTCGACAGAGAATTCAATCTTGGGCTTTTTGACAGGATGAAAGCCAGCTTCATAGAAAACGGCGAAGTGAAAACACTTCGGTTACAAGATTTCAAATCTCAACTGAAAAACGGCGAAATATCAAAAAATATAGAGGTTTTTGATTTTTCAAAATCTACTTATGTGAATTTCCTGTCCGATTTTCTGCTTCCGCTGAACAGAAGTTGGGCGGGAATGTATGTGGAATAAAATCGGATAAAAACAATCAAAAATCTTTCAATTTAAAACTGAAAGATTTTTGATTTGTCAGAATTTTTGATTTTTTAATCCTATTTGAAAAATAGTGTCCGGATTTTCCATAACATCAAAAACTGTTGCCGGCAGTTTTTCTTTTATGAAAACAGCGCACATTGTATTTTTAGGGTGATATAAAAACCGATGATTTTCTTTATTAGTTCCGTCCAGAATTGCCTGAAAAACTTCGTAGCGGATTTTTTGCGGATTATAAGCGTAATCGTGCCACACCACAATAGAATTTTCGTGAAGGAGATGAGCAAAAACTTTTTTGGTATCATTCAGAACCATTTCGTAAGTATGGTCTCCGTCAATGAAGATTAAATCGTATTTTTTCTGAAGTCCGGCGAAGTCAAAATTTTTAGTATTGCCGTGAAGATGAAGAATTTTGGGGTTTCTTTTGGAGAGAATTCCGTGCAGTTCCACATATTTGGGATTCCAGCCCATTGCTTTCATTTCTTCTTCGGAAAGGTTGAGGGTATTGCAGTCATCGATTTCCTTTGCTACATTGAAGACGCTTTCGCCACGCCATGTCCCGATTTCAAAATATGAATTAACCTCCTTTCTTTTAGCAAGTGTTACGAGAAGCTGTAAATCGGTAATCATGGAACTGCCATCCAGAAGAAAAGTTTCTACAATCTCCGCAGGCTGATGCAAATCTTTTATTTCAATTTGAGGTAAAGCAAATAAATTAGGGTATTTTTGTAAAAACTTTCTTTTTCTGATATCATTGTCATTCAGAATGATATTGATTAAACTCGGCTGTTGGAGCAGGATTCGGAAAAAAGAAAGAAATTTTTTAATTTTAACAGACATTTTGTGACTTCTTTAAAGAGATTCACAAATATACTTATAAATGGAAACTTTGAAAAAGAAAAACATCCTCTTTATTTCGTCCTGGTATCCGAATAAGCTGGAACTTACGAACGGAAATTTCGTGCAGCGTCATGCTGAGGCGGTTTCTATGCTTCATCATGTGGAAGTTCTTCACAGTATCGGGGATTTTAATCAGAGAGAAAAATTTATTTTTGATGATAAAATCATCAACGGAATACGGACTTTGATTGTTTATTATAAAAACACTAAAAATCCGGTTCTGAATTTTATCAGGAGGATGAAAGCCTATTCTTTAGGTTTTAAAAAAATGAATAAGCCGGATTTAGTCCATGCCAATGTTCATCATAACAGTATGATGTTTGCGGTTTACCTGAAAAAAAGATTTAAAATTCCTTTTGTCATAACGGAACATTGGACAGCTTTGCGGAAAATTAATGAAAATAAAACTTCCAAAGGCATCAAAATGACAGCACGGACTATAGGAAATCACGCTTCCAAAATTCTTCCGGTAAGTAAGGATTTGGCATCAGGACTTCGGAATTTAGGGATGCGTACGTCTATGAAAGTTATCCCGAATGTAGTGGACACTTCTTTGTTTTCTCCAAAAAAAACAGAAAATAAAGAATTTACATTTATACATGTTTCCAATTTAATTCCCCGGAAAAACCCTGAAAAAATTCTGAATGTTGCACTAAAACTTTTAGAAAAAGGCTATGTTTTCAGATTGCAGATAGGCGGGGACGGAGATATTTCAAAGATAAAAGATATTGCGAAAAAATCTGATTATCAGGACAAAATAGAAATTTTTGGAATTCAGACACTGCCCGAAATAGCAGACAGAATGAGGCGGTCGGATTGCTTTATATTATTCAGCGATGATGAAAATCAGCCGTGCGTAATCGCAGAAGCATTCGCGAGCGGAATAAAAGTGATTTCGACGAATGTGGGTGGTATTTCAGAGTTTTTTCCTGAAAATGCCGGAATATTATTGGATAGTGTTGATGAAAATTTGCTGGAAGCAGCAATGATTCATTTACTGGAAAACAAGGATTCGGATTCTGAATTTTTGGTGAATTATGCCAATTCCGTTTTTTCGGAAAAAACAATAGCAGAGGAATATTCTAAAATTTATTCAGAAGTATTAGAAAAATGAAAAAAGGCTTCTCCATTACAATTTCAGAGCAAAATACAGATATACAATCTTTTATTTCAAAAGATTACGATAATTTTTATTTTCAATCTGAGCCGTTTGATTTTCTTATTGAGGGCGTTCTTCTCAACAAAAAAAAACTGCTTCATGAGTTTGCCCTGAAAGACTTTGAAACCTTAATCCGTGAGTTGTACTTCAGGAAAAAGGAACAAATAATCAAAGAATTTGAAGGAGAATTCCGGGGATTTATCTATGATAAAACCAGTCATAAAATTTTTGTTTTCACCAATGCAACTTCCACTCAGAGAGTTTTTTACGGAAAATCTGGCAATCAGATTTTTATTGACACAAGCCTCATAAGGCTGAATGAAAATCTGAAAAATTCTGGAACAAAATCCGAACCGGATATAGGTGCGGTGTATCAGATTTTGGGCATCGGAAATATGCTGGAGAACAAAACCATTTTAAAAAACGTATATAAGATTCTTGACGGGCACTATCTTGAGATAGATTGTAACATGTTGATTTATAGCGAAAAAGAGCATTTTAATTTTTTTAATAAAGAATACTTCAGCAAGTCAAAAGAAACAGCCAGAAAAAAAATCCACGAGATATTTTCCGAAGCCGTTTTGATGGAATATGAAAAAGATGAAGAGTTCGAAACCAATCATCTTTCCCTTTTAAGCGGAGGTCTGGACAGTCGTGTTGCGATGCTGTATGCTCTTAAAAACAAAAAAATCCCCGATAATGTTTTGTGTTTTTCACAATCGGGATATTTTGACGAAAGGATTTCCCGAAAAATTTCAGAGGATTTTTCACTCCATTATGAGTTTGTTCCTTTGGACGGAGGAACTTTTCTGAAAAAAATAGACCATTTGACGGAACTCTCCGAAGGCCTGGTTTTTTACACCGGCGGAATCCACGTGCACTACGCAGTGGAAAAAATGCAGTATGATAATTTTTCGCTTTTTCACAGCGGACAAATCGGCGACGGTGTTTTGGGAGGATTCAATTCTGTTCCCGAACGCAAAAAACCTTCTTATTTCAAAATCGTATCCAACAAAGAATTTCTCCCGAAAATAGAACACACTCTGAACGAAAGCATAAAAAACTATGAAACGGAGGAAGTATTTCTCATGAGAAATGTGGCATTCAACCGAACATTGTTCGGCGCACACGTTCTTCAGCAGAAACGGTATCAGACTTCGCCGTTCATGTATAAGGATTTTCTGAAATTTGCTGTTTCGCTTCCCGAAAAATGGAAATTCAATCACCGTTTTTATCTGGAATGGATAAGGGAATATTGTGAAGAAGCTACACAATACCGATGGGAACGCACTTTGATGAATCCGGATGCAAAATGGAAAACAAATTTCGGGGACAAAGTAATGAAAAGAGGTTTCAAAATTCTGAACGAAAAAATACTGAACACTCCGCAGAAAACAAGTATGTATCCGTATCAGTTTTATTTTGACAATGAGCCGGAAATCAGGAAATATTATCAACAGTATTTTGATGAAAATATCCATAGAATAGAATCGTATCCTGAGCTTTACGAAGATGTTTTTCATCTTTTTTCTTCCGGAAGGTTTCATCATAAATCACAAGCTGTTAATATTTTGTCCATTTTTAAACTGTATTTTTAGATGGGAAGCCTTGCTGATTTTTTGAAAAAATTCTTTCTCAACAAAGGACATCACGTTTTTGTTTCACTGCTGATTGCGAAAATCTGTGCATTCCTTGGAGCTCTTTTTATCATCCGGATTCTGCCCGAATCGGAATTTGGCACGACGAGCATTGCAGCGTCTGTCTTTGCGGTTTTCGCTCCGTTCAGTGGTTTCGGCTCACAGCAGAGTTTGCTGCGCTTCGGTTCTGTAATCAATGATATTTCGGAGAAAAAATCGCTCTCCCGGTATCTTTTTTTGAAAGGATTCGGTTATCAGGTTTTGCTGGCATTTATCTTTTTGGGCATCAGTTTTTTCTATATCAGAAAATATGAAGACATTTTACTTATGTTTCTGTTTTTTGCAGTCAGATTGATAGGTTTTTATTTTTTTAATCACATCCAGTCCGAACTAAGAATCCTCGGAAACAACCGTGAATTTGCGAGAGTAAACAACGTTGTGAATATTTCCGGAGTTGTGCTGCTTCTGGTGCTTTCCTTTTTTTTCGGGCTTAAGGGTTATCTTTTTGCCATTGCCATTACGCCGTTTTTATCATTATTTTGGTATAAAAAAGAAAACAGGTCTTCCGATGCCGAAAATTTCAGTTTTGCCCAAAAAGAAATATGGAATTACGGGCTTCATGCTGCTGGTACGGCTCTGCTCTCTGATATGCTTTTTTCTGCTGATGTTCTGCTGCTCAGTTTTCTGATGGATGAAACAGCAGTTGCCAATTACAAAACAGCGCTTCTTATCCCTTCCAATATTACATTTCTGGCACTTACTTTTTTGCAGACGGATTTTCCTGTAATTGCCGGAAATTATCAGAATAAAGAGTATCTTAAAAATTATATTTTTAATTATTATAAAATTTTTATTCCGATAACAGTAATTATTTTTGGTACAAGCTGTATTTTCAGCAGAGAAATTCTCACCTTGTTTTTCGGAAGCAGATATCAGGACAATACTTACATTTTTGTTATTCTTTCGGGTGCATTCTGTCTCAATATGCTGTTCAGGAATCTTTACGGGAATATGCTTTCCGCAGTCGGAGTCATGAAAGCAAATACGACTGTTTCTACACTTGCAATTCTACTCTTGGTTATTCTTTCATTGATAATCGTTCCGGAATACGGCATTAACGGAATGGCGTTTTCAATGGCTTTATCTTTAATTTTCACGGGTTTTGCCACAATGTTTTATTTTATACGATACATCCGAAAACTGAAATAACTATCTTTACACCATGAAAAATATATTTTTCGGTTCGCTGATTGTATTTTTTGCATTTCTGAGCTGCGGAAGTGAAGAGCCGGACGGTCAGTACATCGACCAGATTGTTCATCTCTATATCGATTCTGCCGGACAGGATATGCTGAATTCCAATATTTCCGGTTCTTATACTGCGGTTACCATGAACGATGAATACGGAACTACGGATAGTGCTCCGGTGTCGGTTTCCATAAAATCGGATGCAGATACGGTCCGCTATATCGAATATGTTGCAGGAGCAAAAAGAATTCTTGTAGATTCTTCGGATGTGAACAACAAAATTTATCAGTCAAAAATTTCCCTTACACTGACCAGAAAGGTGAATGACACACTAAATTCCACTTTCAGCGACATCCTGATACTGAATTACCGCTACACTCCGGATGTTTTTCAACTCCAAGAAGCCTATTACAATAATCAACTGGTTTTTACCAAAACCGCAGGGCAGCCGAATATCGTTAAAGTCATAAAATAATCCTTAAATTTGCAAAATCAGTCAGCGGTTAAGAATCATTGGTTTTAAAAGATAAATCTGATTTCCGAAACTCTGAATTTTTGAATTTTGAACATTGAATCAATATGTTACAAGTTAATTTTTTACGCGAAAACAAAGAGCGCGTTCTTGAAGGTTTAAAGAAAAGAAATTTCGGCAGTCCGGAGCTTGTGGAACAAGCGATTGCTTTGGATGAACAGAGAAAAAAAATCCAGTTCGATTTGGATGAAAATCTGGCGCAGATGAACAAAATCTCGAAAGAAATCGGGATGCTGATGAAAGAAGGCAAAAAAGACGAAGCCGAAACCGCAAAAACCAGAACGGCAGAATATAAAGAAAATTCCCAAACGCTTCAGCAGAATCTGAAAGAAGTGGAAGACCGGCTTTTGCAGGTTTTGTATCTCATTCCTAACATTCCTTATGAAAAGGTAAAAGCAGGCGTTTCTGCAGAGGATAATGAAATTGTATTCCAGTCTCATGATGTTCAGGGATTGGGCGAAGGCAATATTCCGCACTGGGAACTTGCGAAAAAATACAATCTCATCGATTTTGAACTCGGCGTGAAAATCGCAGGTGCAGGCTTCCCCGTTTATCTTGGAAAAGGTGCGAGATTGCAAAGAGCTTTAGTGCAATATTTTTTAGATAAAAACACGGATGCCGGCTATCTGGAAGTGAATCCGCCGCACGTGGTGAACGAAGCATCGGGATACGGAACAGGACAGCTTCCCGATAAAGAAGGACAGATGTATTACATCGGAGAAGACGATTTGTACCTGATTCCTACGGCAGAAGTTCCGGTAACGAATATTTACCGTGATGTGATTCTGGATGAAAGAGAACTTCCGGTAATGAACACGGCGTTTTCACAATGCTACAGGAGAGAAGCGGGAAGCTACGGCGCACACGTTCGCGGTCTGAACCGACTTCACCAGTTTGAAAAAGTGGAAATCGTAAGGATAGAAAAACCGGAAAATTCATACACTGCTTTAGAAGAAATGGTGGAACACGTGAAAAGTATTCTTGTCGACCTTGAACTTCCGTTCAGAATCCTCAGATTATGCGGTGGCGATATGGGCTTTACTTCTGCGATGACCTACGATTTTGAAGTATGGAGTGCGGCGCAGGAAAAATGGCTGGAAGTATCTTCCGTTTCCAATTTTGAAACCTTTCAGGCAAACCGTTTGAAATGCCGTTTCAAAGGCGGAGAAGGCAAAGCACAGCTGGTTCACACCCTGAACGGTTCCGCAATGGCACTGCCCCGAATTATGGCTGCCTTATTAGAAAACAACCAAACTCCGGAGGGGATTAAACTTCCTAAGAAAATTGCGGAATATGCGAGGTTTGAGGTGATTTGCTGATTTGAGAAACATGACAAAAAACCGCAAAAATATTGCGGAAATTTTTTATTCTATAAACCAAATCGTTCGTTGTTTTTCAATGATGTTTTTATCTATGGAAATTTCAAATTCCTTAGAAAAAGCGTCGTAAAATTTAACTTTTGCTTTTCTTTTTTCTCCTTTTTTGAAGTATGGATAAGCGGAAATTAAATTTTGGCTAAAGCCTTTTTGCTATTGCCTCTTTTATAAATGGGCTAAAGCCCATTCCTATTGATGTTTTACCAATATCAATTATATGCCTAATTCAATTATCTTTTTTCAAAGGTATAACATTTCCACCTGAAAAATAAAACAACAATCTCCGAAAGAAAAATCTTCGGAGATTGTTGTTTAGAATTTATATTATTTCAATTCAGCTTACACCACGCCCTGTGCGAGCATTGCTTCGGCAACTTTCACGAAACCTGCGATATTCGCTCCTTTTACATAATTCACATAGCCGTCTTCTTCCTTTCCGTAATCACGGCAGGCTTTGTGAATACCAATCATGATTTCTTTCAGCCTGGCATCTACTTCTTCGGAAGTCCAGTTCAGGCGGATGGAGTTCTGCGTCATTTCCAAACCGGAAGTGGCAACACCACCTGCGTTGGATGCTTTCCCCGGAGAGAACAGCACCTTATTGTCAAGGAAATAATTAATCGCATCAAGCGTAGAAGGCATATTCGCCGCTTCTGTAACGCAGATAACGCCGTTTTCCACCAATTTCTGGGCATCTTCAAGGAGAAGTTCGTTCTGAGTTGCACATGGGAATGCCACGTCGCACTTCACTTCCCATGGGCGTTTTCCTGCGTGGAATTCTGCGGAAGGGAATTTCTTCACGTAGTCTTCAGCTCTGTTGTTTCCGGAAGCACGAAGCTCAAGCATATAATCGATTTTTTCTCCCGTGATTCCGTCTTTGTCATATACATAGCCGTCCGGCCCGGAGATGGTTACTACTTTTCCTCCCAACTGGTCGAATTTCTGAACCACGCCCCATGCCACATTTCCGAAACCGGAAACAGTTGCGGTTTTTCCTTTAATGTCCTGACCGATGGTTTTCAGCATCTGCTCAGCGAAATATACCACTCCGTATCCCGTAGCTTCAGGACGGATAAGCGAACCTCCGTAAGCAAGACCTTTTCCGGTCAAAACTCCGGTAAATTCATTTCTGATTTTTTTATACTGTCCGAACAAATATCCGATTTCTCTTGCTCCTACGCCGATATCTCCGGCAGGAACGTCGGTTTCAGGGCCGATATGTTTGCAGAGTTCCGTCATAAATGCCTGGCAGAAACGCATGACTTCCATATCCGATTTTCCCTGCGGGTCGAAGTCTGAACCTCCTTTTCCGCCGCCCATTGGAAGCGTGGTAAGAGAGTTTTTGAATACCTGCTCGAAAGCGAGGAACTTCAGTACGGAAAGATTCACGGTCGGATGAAAACGGATACCGCCTTTGTAAGGGCCGATTGCGGAGTTCATCTGGATACGGAAACCTCTGTTTACCTGAATTTCACCTTTGTCGTCCACCCACGGCACTCTGAAGATGATGATTCTTTCTGCTTCTGCCATTCTTTCCAGAAGTTTCATTCCGTTGTATTCTTTTCTGGTTGCGATGAAAGGGATTACCGTTGTGGCCACCTCCTTTACAGCCTGCAAAAACTCAGGCTCATTAGGGTTTTTTGCTTCAATATTAGCAATGAATTCCTGGATTTTTTGTTCTACATTGTAGTGTTCCATATTGATTAAGTGAGAAATGTTGTCAACAAATTTAATTTTTTTTTCAAAATTTGCAAATAATTATTTGTGTTTTATTGAAAATTTAGCAAAATGCATTGGAATTTTTAATTAATCAAATAAAATTCAAAAATAATTGTTAAAAATAAAATGTTTTCAAAAAAACAATACCGTTAATGAAAATGTTAAAAACTCATAAAACCGAGAAACGCTGTCCGGAAAGTGTTTTAATCCGCACCGAAAGCTCCGGTTCGAGGATTTTCGGAAGGATTTTGTTTTCAATTTTGATGTCCCAACAATTCTCTGATTTGATAAAAAAACCGCTCCATCAATCTCAAATCTTCGGTTACGATTTCGGCATTTCCTTTGAGTTCTTTATCGAAAGGAAGCTGTTTGTTGTATGAAGTTTTCAAATTTTTCGGAAGAATGACTTCAATGTAATAATTTCCCTTTTCATCGGTTGTTAAAGAAATGTTTTTTACTTTTCCTTTGATGATTCCGAATTCCTGATAGCGGTAATTATCTAATTTTATCAATACTTTCTGACCTTGCTTGATTTTTCCGGAATTGGCTGCGGGAATCAGCATTATTCCTATCAAATTACCTTTACTTTTCGGGAAAACCGACATTATTACAGTTCCTGATTTTACCATTTGGTTTTCTGCTAAAAATTGCTGAAAACTGACAATGCCATCCATTGAAGATATAATTTTCTCTGATTGTTCATTCTGTAAGGATTTCAATGTCATCAAAATATCATTTTTCTTTACTTCCTGATGATTTTTCACAAATATTTTCTCAATTTTAGAATCATCTCCTAATAAAAATTTTTCCGGAGGATTTTGGGAAGTTACGATGATTGGAGCGGGGACAAATTCAGGGTATTTAATGAAATAGCTCATCAATAAAATCATCAAAAGTATAATAAAAATCACGGAATTTCCCCAACGAATCATCCAATGAGGAGGCGCTGTAAGAATATCCTGAACGCTTTCGCTTCGTAATTCTATTTCGTCTAATTTATCCATTTTTTTAATTTTGGTTTCTACCTTGTAAGGTTTGAACCTTGAGGTTTCTCAATTTCCCAATTCCAACTGGTTTTTCACCAATCGGTAATATTCTCCTTTTAATGCTGTCAGTTCCTGATGACTGCCTTCTTCCACTACTTTTCCTTTGTCGAGAACGATAATTTTATCGGCGTTTTTCACCGTTGATAAGCGGTGTGCAATGACGATTGCGGTTTTGCCTTCAAAAAAATGTTCCAGATTTTCCATTATGATTTTTTCGTTGTTGGCATCGAGAGCAGAAGTGGCTTCATCAAAAAAAATGAATTCCGGAGATTTGTAAACGGCTCTTGCAATGAATAATCTTTGTTTTTGTCCGCCCGAAATTCCAACGCCTTCATTTCCGATTTTGGTGTTGTAACTCAACGGAAGACTTTCAATAAACTCTTTGATATTGGCGATTTCTACGGCATTTCTCAGTTTTGTTTTGTCCACATAATCCTCACCGACTGCAACATTATTGGCAATAGTATCATTAAAAATATAGCCTTCCTGCATTACAACGCCGCAATGTTTTCTCCAAAAACTTGGGGAAATATTCTTTAGCCTCACCCCTAAATCTCCTCTCCAAAGGAGAGGGGACTTCGTGCGTTCCTGTAATTCCGCTGATTTTTTTTCTGTTTTCTTATTTTCAAAGTTTGTAACGTGCGAAGCCCTTTCTCCTTTGGAGAGAGGGTTTGGGAGAGAGGCTCCAAAACCGATTTCTCCGGAATTTGGTTCATAAAATTTCATTAATAATTTCAAAAGCGTGGTTTTTCCGCTTCCGCTTGCTCCGACAATCGCAGTTGTTTTCCGGTAAGGAATTGTAAGATTCAGGTTTTCAAAAACATACTGGTCCGAACCAATGTAGCGGAATGAAACGTCTTTTACCAGAATATCCTGCTGCGGAATTTCATTGATATATTGCTCGTTTTTATCTTCCTCGTCTTCTTTATCGTGAATTTCGCCTAATCTTTCGAGTGATATTTTCGCGTCCTGTGTTTGTTTTATAAAATCAATGAGTTGCAAAAGCGGACTGTTTAATTGTCCGATAATGTATTGAATGGAAAGCATCATTCCAAGAGTGAGACTTCCGCTTAACACCAATTTAGCGGAAAGAAAACTCACGAAAATATCTTTCATCTGGTTGATGAAATTTCCGCCGACTGACTGCCATTGTTCCAAAGACAGCGATTTTATTCTTATTTTGAATAATCTGACCTGCAAAAATTCCCAGTCCCAGCGTTTTTTCTTTTCGGCGTTGTGCATTTTTATTTCCTGCATTCCGTTCACCATTTCGATCACTTTGCTCTGTTCCTGCGAAACCTGTGAGAACCTTTTGTAGTCTAATTCTTTTCGCTTTTTCAGGAAAAAAGAAATCCAGCCGATGTACAAAACCGCTCCGAAAATATACACCCAAAACAGACGGTAATCATAAAAAAGCAGGACGATACTGAAAATAATGAGATTGATGAGGGAAAACAACGTGTTGAGCGAAGAAGTGGTTAAAAGCTGTTCAATTCTGTGATGGTCATTGATTCTCTCCATAATATCTCCCGTCATTCTTGTATCGAAAAAGGAAATCGGCAGTTTCATCAATTTGATGAAGAAATCGGAAATCAGGGAAATATTAATCCTTGCGGAAAGATGCAACAGAATCCAACTTCGTATGACTTCAATGCCCATTCTTCCGAGGAAAAGCATTACCTGCGCAATGAGAACCAAATAAATGAAATTCAAATCCTGATTCCGGATTCCGATATCTACAATGCTTTGAGTAAGGAACGGAAAAATAAGCGACAATAAACTCCCTGCCAACAATCCGATGGCAAGTTGAAAAAACAGAGATTTATATTGAAATAAATATTTTGATAAAAATGAAAATTCCTCACCCCAGCCCTCTCCAAAGGAGAGGGAGCTAAATTCGTCTTCAAAAAACTTCGGGGTGGTTTCTAAAATCAGAGCGATTCCTTCTTCTGTGTTTTCATCGGCATTTTCTCCAATCCAGCTTTTAATGAATTCTTCTTTGGAATATTCGATTAAGCCGTAACTTGGGTCGGAAACATAAATTTTATATCCTTTGTCATTCCGAGCTTGTCGAGGAATCTCAATTTTGTAAACTACTACAAAATGCTGCTTGTTCCAATGTACAATGCACGGAAACGGAACTTCCTCACACAACGTTTTGAAATCAATCTGAACACCCAATGAACGAAACCCTAAATTTTCTGCGGCATCGCTTAATCCCAACAAACTGCTTCCTTCTCTTGTGGTTTCTGAAAGATTGCGGATTTTTTGTAATGGTATGGTTTTGCCGTAGAATTTGGAAATAATTCTAAGGCAGGTTGGGTCGCAGTCTTTGAAGTCGGGTTGTATGTAGAAAGGGAAGTTTTTCATTTATTTTTTACGCAATGTAAATGTGCTGTTTGTCATTGCGAGCGAAACGAAGTGAAGTGAAGCAATCTGTTGAACGAATCCCGAATTGCTTTTTAACACGGGATTGCTTCCTGCTTCGTTCCTCGCAGTCGCAATGACAAAAATCCTGCTTTATTTTTTCACGAAATCATCATCTTCCAGCAAATCATCAATGAAATAGAAAATATCTTCACGGTCGTACTTATCGGGAAACGGATAGCCATTGATTAAAAACATCGGCGTAAATGTGAATCCTGATTCTTTGTTTTCTTCTGCTGTTTTGATGATTTCGGATAAATCGGGTTCTTCAAAATCGGGATTGTATTTCCCTCTTAATTTTTTTTCATCTCTGTTTTCAAACCAAAAATCAATGGCTTCGAGGAATTTATCGGGATTTTCCTGCGTGTAAATATTGAAAAAATCCGAGATTAGATTTTTTTGTGTTTTATCAGTATTTTTCTCAAAATAATTAAACCGGATTTGTGCAGAAATACCTTCGGGATATTTTTTAAGCAATTTTTCTAAAATTTTGTGAGCATCTTTGCAATAACCACAATACGGATTGGAAACCAATGATATATGCAATTTTGCATCAGAATTTCCCAATCGGAAAATTTCGCTTTGTTGGAAATTCATTTTTGGTTGTTCCAATAATTCTCGTTTAAACAAATCGTAATTCCTTTTGAATTTCAGATTTTTGATGTCAGATTTTCGGTATTTTTCTTTTTGCTCGATTTCGTTATTGATGAAAACCAATCCGAAAAAGCACATAAGAAATGTGAAAAATGATAAAATTGTTGCTTTTACGGAAATTTCGTTACTGAAAAACAGAAAAGAAATTGCAATTTGTCCTGCCAAAACAGCAATGATAATCAAACAAATTTTGCAAAATATTTTCTCAACGAAAACCTGAACAAAAAGCGAATAAGCAATAACCAAAACCGAAGCTAAAGAAACGGTTTTTAAAATATTTTCTGTATTTGGAAGAAACAATCCTAAAACTAAAATCGCAGAAAAATACACCAAACTGAAATCTGACAACTTTAATTCCAGAATTTTGATTTTATCAGAGTCTATAATTTTTGTACAGTTTTCCGGTGCAGTATTTTTTGCTCCCGAACCACAGAAATTATTAAGAACCGCAGATTCTTTCCCGAATTTTTTATTGAATAGTTCCAAAGAAATATAAAATCCTATTACGGAAAGCAAAGTGAAAACCACCGAATACCAAGACTGGAAAATTGCCGAATAAAGAACTGCAAAACCAAAAACCACATACAAAAAATACGAAAAATTGAAACCGATTTTTTCTTCTTTTGCCTTTTCTTTTTCAAACAGAAAGACGATGTTTTCTGAATTTTTAAAAAGTTCTTCTTGTGATATTTTTTCTTCTTTATCAGAAAAAACGGAAAAATCTGTTTTGTTCTTTCTTATTAAAGCAAAATCATTTTTATAGACAGTAATAAACTCTTCCGGCAACTCATCCCAATATTCTTTTTCCAATTCATAAGCAACATTTTTTATTCCTAAAAAATTAAGCGTATCACTGAAAGCCAATGCTGATGGATAATTGGGATGGGATTGGAATTGGAAATGGAATTCTTGGTTTTTGAGGTTGAGTAATTGAAAAGTATAATTGAACCGCATTCGTCATTTATTCTCTATTAAATCTAATTCTATTATATTGTAATTGTTTTTTTGCTGGTTTTTATAGTAATTCTGCATATTTTTTATAAATTCCATATCCTCTGAAGCATCAGATGTTTCAGAAACCTTAACCCCGTTTTGAATCATCTTTTTTAAAGGGTTATTTCTATTTTCGTTATATAATTTTTTATACTTTTCATAATTAATTGAAATTGTTTTTTGAGTAAAAATTAATTTTTTATTGGGATTTTCTATTATTTCCCTTAACGTAAAAGAATGTGTTCTAGAATCATCTTCAATTTTAATAATCATTCCCGGCAGTCCACAAAATTTATATGGTCCATCTTGAATTGGTATATCTTTACTAAACCAAGCAATCCAATTTCGACCTCCAAAACTAACCGTTGCTTTTTGAGTTTCTATTTCCCCGATATTTTCCTTTTCATTTAGCAACACCCACTTTAAAGTTCTTTTATCATTGATTTTATAATAATATTGATCGATTTTTGAAATCCAATTTATAGAATAATTTGGATAGGACTTTAACACAATATCATTTATATTAGTGCTATTAACACTATACTCAATATAACCATGAAAATTAACAGAGTCTTTTTGATATTTGGCGTCAAAGAAAAGAGAACCCTCTTTATATATATCCAAATACATAGTATTTTTCGTGACATTTAAAGAATCGTTAGTATAACTATGAAGATAATCATAGATAAACCTCTTATTCTGTGCAAGAAAAAGGGAGTATGTGAAACAAAAAAAACAAAAAAAATATTTCATAAAGGAAATTATTTTGAAACAAAATTAATGACTGTTCAGAATATTCTGAACAGTCAAAATTAGCTCTATATCGCACAACTACCTGTAGCGAAATAGGAATAACAACTACCCGCTCCATGACAACCACCTTCTCCCCCAGATGTAATTACCATAGTAGACGACCAAAGTTTACCCGTATAGTGGAAATGACACTGTTTCATTCCATCCCCAATTCCTCCATTCACATTTCTCAATTCATTTCTCGAAAGTTGTTTTAAATTTTTCATAATAAATAATTTTAAATTGTTTTGTGCCATTATTGACAATTCAAAACTATACAATGAAATCCTAACAAATATAAAATTTTTATGCGGATTTTATGTAAATTTCATACGTATAATTTTGTATATTTTTTTTATTACTTTTGTGCAACACTTCTATCTATTTCTATTATGAAGACCAAACTATTTGAAACCCGTAACAAGAAGGGATTTTCCCAAGAGCAATTAGCTGATTTGGTTGGGATGACACAAGCAAATTACAGCCGCAAAGAAAACGGACTTTCAAAAATAACTCAACAGGAGTGGGAATTATTGGCTAAAAAACTTAATGTTCCATTGGAAAGTATTTTTGAAGAAGAACCCAAAAACATTATTTATAAAAATATTAAGGGAAATAGTTTTAATTCAGGGACAATCAATATTAACATCCCCGATTTTGTGATGAATTATATGGAGCTGTTAAAAACCGAAAACGCCCAACTTAAATCGGAAAACCAAAACCTCAAAGAACAGCTCAAAAGTTTTTCCAAAGAATAGATCTTACCGCATCGCTTAAACCTAACAGTGAGCTTCCCTCGCTGGCGCGAGCCTCTGGCTCGTGTCCGTTTTAGTTTTTAGCACGAGCGGGACGCTCGCACCAGCGAGGGGAAAAATCTATGAGTTTTTAAAAATTATTTCGATGGGTATTTAATTGCTTTATCAAGTTCAATAGGGTTATTATATTTTTGAATGTTTTTTTGCATCTTTAGCCTCACTTCTCGAATGTTTTCCGGTTTAACCAAGGTGCCATCCTTAAGAAAGACCCCCCCTCGCTGGCGCGAGCCTCTGGCTCGTGTCCGTTTTAGTTTTTAGCACGAGCGGGACGCTCGCGCCAGCGAGGGGGCATTTGTTTGCTTCCAAAGTCATAGAAGCCCTACAGAAAATAAAGGTTCAAAGCACGGTAGCAGAACTGATGAATACCACACCTTACATTGTTCGGAGCATAATGGAAAATGCTGTAGAAAAAGCTCTTTTAGAGCGAGGAGAAGTTAGAGATTTAGAACACATCAGTTTAGACGAGAAAGCCTATACAAAAGGGCATCAATACGCTACCATACTTATTGACAGCGATAAAGATTATGTTGTAGAAATGACCGAAGGCAGGAAAGAAAAAAACGTAAAAGCCCTGTTTTTTAGCCTAAATTCAGAGGAAAAACAACCGTCAATAAAACGAGTGAATATGGATATGTGGAAGCCTTATATGAATGTGATAAACGAGATAGCTCCACAAGCACAAATCGTACACGACAAATTTCATTTATTCAAGAAACTCTCGGAAGCTATTGACAAAACCAGAAGAAAGGAAGTGAAAGAAAATGAGCAACTTAAAAACCAAAAATACACCGTATTAAAGAACCGAGAAAATCGGACAGAACAGCAACAAAAGAACTTTGAACAAATGCTCAAAGATAATTTGCTTACAGCAAAAGCTTGGCAAATACGAGAAAATTTCAAGTATTTATTCCAAATAAGCGAGGATATAGAATTGCATTACAATCTATGGAAAGAAAACGCAATAAGTCAATCAATAAATGCTGTAAATGATGTGATTAAAACTTTTGACAACCATTTAACAGGTATTTTCAATGCAATTACAACCCAAACATCAAGTGCAAAACACGAAAATATGAACGGAAAAATCCAATCTGTAATAGCTAAAGCAAGAGGGTTTTTAAACTTTGACCGCTTTAGAATTAATACACTTTTCCATTTTGGAAAGCTAAACTTTGATTCATTAAAATTTTAGTAATGCCAATTTTAATAAACTTATTAAAGAAATCCCATTAAATAATCAGGGAAATATTTTTCCTTAAACCAATCTGGTATACATATATTTTGAGAAATTGATCCATATTCAACACCATCATAACCTTCAAATAATAATACTCTATCTTTATTTATTTTAATATTCTGAATGTGCATACTAAAAGATGTTTCCAATTCTTGTTTGATGAATATTTTTTTATTTGTATTATTAAGTTTCAGTAATTTATAGTAATCGTATTCTGTATCTTGAAGCATCTCTTTGATAACAATATTTTCGAGACTTGGGGCTTGAATAAAGCAATCAATATCTTCGGGAAGAATATCTAATAAGTCTATTAGAAAAAAATTGGGTTGTATCATATTATTCTAAAATTTTATGTCCACTATTAGGTAATGTTTTTTTATTAGGATATAAATCCACATTCATATGCCTTTGTGAAGTTACCCCATTTCCTCCGTACTTTGTAGGAACTTTATGTGTTTCTATTCTAAAATCCATTTTTCCCTCGCTGGCGCGAGCCTCTGGCTCGTGTCCGTTTTAGTTTTTAGCACGAGCGGGAGGCTCGCGCCAGCGAGGTGAGATTTAATTTTCCCGTAAGTCGCTGAAAAACCATTGCTATTTATAATCTACTTTGTGGTTTAACTCGATAGGATTATTATTTTCTCTAATCTGTTTTTGAATGGTTTCTGTAAGTTGTTTAAAGTTCATCTCAACAGGATTGCCATTTGCGTCACCCGCCTGAACCTTTATATTTCTGGCTTTTACTTCGGCAAAAGGGTCTTGATAATAATCCATCCTTATTTTCTGAAAATCTTGCCAACTTATTTCTTTTCCGTTCCTTAAAGCAAACATGTTGTTTTTATTAGAGTTTTTTATCCTTACCAACGTAAAGTCATATTCATCTTTGTCATCTGAAATTTTCACAATTAAACCCGGTAAACCATTAAAAACATAAGGGCCTTCTTGCAAAGGAATGCTTTGTGCAAACCAAGCTGTCCAATTTCTACCGCCATACGAAACTTCTGCTTTTTGACAGTCTATTTCGTTGATTGTCATTTTATCTGCCGAAAGTTTCCAATCAAGCGATTCGTTAATGGTGATACTGTATTTGTCATTAAATGAACTTCTAATAATATTTTTAGTTATTAGTTTTTTAACTAAGTTTTTCTGCACATACAGTTGGTTGTCGAAAATTGGCATTATTCCCAAACCGTAACCCGTTCTCTCGGTCAAGGAATCGGAGCGTCTATCCTTTTGTGAGCGAAAAACAGATTGCTGTCCTAATACATCTAAATAATAAACATCTATCTCAAAACTATTTTTATCGGGATTTGGTTTGAATTTTAGTTCATATTCAAACGTAATATTTTGTGCATAGAAAACACTGGAAATTACGATACTGAAAACAAAGAATAATTTTCTCATACTTTCTATAATATTATTAAAAATACAAAAGAGATGCAAAGAGAGCATCTCTTTTAAAATTACATACATTTATTACAAGAACTTGTAATTGTTCCTCCATTAACAATGAAATAAAAACCACACGAAAGCCCATATTGCTCGCAAAAGCCATCTCCGGGATTGCAAACGGTTCCGCAATCTCCCGGGTCTGGCAATTTTCCGCCATTCACTGTTTTCAATTCATTTCTCGAAAGTTGTTTTAAATTTTTCATAATAAATAATTTTAAATTGTTTTGTGCCCTTAACGGAAAAAAAAGACGTCCGAAGTTCTGAAAATTTTAAAACAGGAAAAATAATACTCAAATCCCAACATCTCAGATTACTGTAAAACGCTGTCCGGAAAGTGTTTTAATCCGTCCCGAAAGCTCCAGTTCGAGGATTTCCGGAAGGATTTTGAATGAAGGAATCTCCATATTTTCTGAAATTTCATCAAGGGAAATATTGGGGTGATTTTTCACAAAATCATAAATCAGTTGCTGTATTTCCGTAAGCTGAATAATCGTTTCTGAACGGGGAAATAATTCTTCCATTTTCAAAGAATTTTCAGAAAATCCGAGTTCGTTCAGCAAATCTTTGAGTGCAGATATCGCACCGGCTTTATTCTGATAAATAAGATGATTGCATCCCTGGCTGTATTTGTCGGTTATTTTTCCGGGCAGGGCGTACACATCTCGGTTGTATCCGTTGGCAAACCCCGCAGTGCTTACAGAACCTCCTCCGAAAGCGGTTTCCACAATAATTGTTGCTTCCGACATTCCGGCAACGATGCGGTTTCTTTGGATAAAATTTTCACGGTCGGGCTTTTGCGAGGAATTAAATTCGGTAAGCAAAGCGCCGTTTTCCTCGATGATTTTTTCCGCAAGCATTCTGTTTTTGGAAGGATACATCGTGTGAAATCCGTGGGCCAGAACAGCAATCGTAGGAATGTTTTTTTCGAGGCTCTGCGCATGAACTTCAGTATCGGTTCCGAGCGCCAACCCACTTACGGTGGTGCAGTTTTTATCTTTCAGCATTTCGACGAGCTGTTCGGTGAAGGTTTTTCCGTAAGAGGTTACATTCCGTGTTCCCACGATGCTGACGGTTTTCCTCTGCCTGTCGAAATTTCCCTTTTGATAGAGAACGGAAGGCGCATCAATGCATTCCGACAGCAATTCGGGAAGTTCTTTCAAATGACGGAGAAGAATTCTGATATTTTCTTTTTCGCAGAAACGAAGCTCTTTTTCCGCAAATTTCAAATGCTCGGAATTTCCAATGTCTTCCACGATTCTACTGCCGATTCCGGTGATTTTTGTGAGGTGTTTTTTCGGAGTTTCCCACGCTTTTTTTGCAGACCCGAATTCCCGCACCAGCTTCTGAAAGCTGATGTCGCCGATAAGTACGCTTCTGCGCAACGCTATGGAATAAAGATGTTCTTCGGAAAACATGGCAGAGGTGTTTTTTCAAAGATAATGAAATGCCACGAATGCACGAATTTTTTTTAAAAGCAAAGATTCTCAAAGATTTTCTTAAACCACTAACAGTTTTTAAGACTCGCAAATGAATTTTAACTTCGTTCAGTTCAAGCAAAGCTCTCGTGTCGCCGATTCCTTTAAAAATATAAAAAAAAGGGTTCTTCGACAAAAACTGTGGATTTTAAAATTAACATTTATCTATAAATTCTCAATTTCTGTTCTTTTGTCTTGAAACAAAAGAACCAAAAGTTCAAGACTTGGAAACTCGGCTAAAATTTTAAACAATTTTCTAAAATTTCCAAAACTCGGGCGGAAACCTAAATTAGTCGCATAATGAAATTTTGTCCCGCCCTCGAACAGTGGAAATTTGCCTCATATCCTTGTTTATATTTTCAATGGAATCGGCGAATCTGGTCGATTTCTTAACGAAAATTCTTTAAAATTTTTAACGCCTCCGTTTCCGAGGTCATTTTAAAATAATATGGATATTTTTTTTCCATACAAAATGGCGAAGAGCCGATAAATTTTTCTTTTAAAATATTTTGAAAACCGTTCGGAAATGAGCGGTTTTTCGTTTTTATCTATCACCAAAATTCTATTTTTAAAAATATTCTATTTTCGGATTTACTTAGGAATTAGTACATTTGAATATTCATTTTAACAACTCTAAAAATACAGTATTATGTCATTTGAACTGCCAAAACTTAATTATGCTTACGACGCTTTGGAACCGACCATTGATGCAAAAACAATGGAAATCCACCACTCCAAACATCATCAGGCTTATGTAGATAACCTTAATAATGCGGTTAAGGGAACAGACCTTGAAGGAAAATCCATCGAGGAAGTATGCAAAACAGGAACAGACAAACCTGCTGTACGAAACAACGGCGGAGGACATTTCAACCATACGCTGTTTTGGGAAATCCTTACTCCGGGAGGAAGCAAAGAACCCGTAGGAAATGTAAAAGCAGCAATCGAAGCCTACGGAGGTTTTGAGAAATTCAAAGAAGATTTTTCCAATGCGGCAAAAACCCGTTTCGGTTCAGGCTGGGCATGGCTCGTGAAGAATGCTGACGGTTCAGTGAGTGTTTCTTCTACTCCGAATCAGGACAATCCGCTGATGCCGGTGGCTGATGTGCAGGGAACACCGGTTTTAGGTCTTGATGTTTGGGAACATGCTTATTATCTGAATTATCAGAACAGAAGACCGGATTATGTAGCCGCATTTTTCGATGTGGTAAACTGGGACAAAGTGGAGGAGCTTTTCAACAAGTAATTCTAATTTACAGACATAAAAAACAATCTCAAAAAGGGTTTTATTGAGGGAAATAAAATGATGGAAGGGTTATAATGATAAAAAATACAATCCTTTCAGCGTATGCAGGCGGTCGCCGATATGGATTTTATCCGTTAACGGCTTGTAAACATGAGAAACTCCGCCGGTTGCAATCACGAAACATTCATCCCGGACTTCGTTGTTGATTCTTTCAATGAAACCCTCTACCATTCCGAGATAGCCGTATACCATTCCGCTCTGCATGCAGGAAACGGTGTCGAGACCGAGAACGGATTTCGGCTTTACCAGTTCGATTTCGGGAAGCTGTGCGGTGTCGTGGATTAAGCTGTTGAGCGATGTAACAATCCCCGGCGCGATGATTACGCCTAACGTTTCCCCGTTTTCATCAATACAGCTTGCAGTAAGCGCCGTTCCGAAATCGAGAATGATTTTCTTTTTTCCGGGGTAAAGATTGTGGGCGGCGACAAGATTGGCATAAATGTCCGTTCCCATCTGCCTCGACTTCGGCTGAACTTCTGAAAGCGTGTTGCGGTCTACAATTACGGGATTTACACCGTGTATTCTTTTGATAGCGCTTGATACTACTTTCGTAAGCTGTGGTACTACTGAACCGATGATGACTTTGTCAATGCTCTGCGGTTCTATTTTGTAGGTTTGATACAGCATCAGGAACTGAACATAGAGCTCGTCCGTGGTTTTGTACGGCTTGGTGTTCAGCACCCAGGAAATATCGCAGTTGTCTTCATTGAAAAGCCCGAAACGGATGTTGGTGTTGCCGATATTGATGACGATGGAATTCATTGGTTTTTTGTGATTTTGTAATTTTATTTTTTTTCCACGCATTATCATACTCATTGGGCTTCACCCAATGCTGTTGATGTCGCCCCTTCGGGGCTTATTTGGAATTTGCTTTTTGTTTATTCATTCTACACCCAATGCTGTTGATGTCGCCACTTCGTGGCTCTGTGGGCTTC